>JAYUEB010000686.1:0-9500 GCA_043739525.1 Bdellovibrionales bacterium | reverse complement strand
AAACGTCCTGAACTGTTTTGAGCTTTTCAGCATCTTCATCTGGAATTTCGATTCCAAATTCTTCTTCCATTGCCATAACAAGTTCAACGATATCTAAGCTATCAGCACCAAGATCGTCGATAAAAGAAGCTTCTGGCTTCACTCTTTCTGGATCTACACCAAGTTGCTCAACGATCACTTCTTTTACTTTAGGCTGAATAGCAGTTACCATTTGTCCTCCTCGAGACTTTTATATACAATTTTCATTTTTAAATAGACTTCATATTTTTACCGACTTTAGGATTTTAAATCAATAGATCTTTAAATATGCGTTTTTTTTGCATACCTCAATTTCTAGAGCAACTAATCCATGTACATGCCGCCGTTTACATTGAGTGTCTGCCCCGTAATATAGCGAGCTTCATCACTGAGTAAAAAGCAGACGGCATTGGCGACGTCCGACACTGTTCCGAGTGAATGCATCGGAATTCTCTCTTGGTACTGAGCCTTCACTTCATCGCTAAGAGCACCGGTCATTTCGGTTGTAATAAATCCAGGCGCAACGCAATTGAGACGTATGTTTCGGCTGGCGACTTCCATTGCGATGGATTTTGTAAAGGCCTCAATTCCAGCTTTGCTGGCCGAATAATTGGCTTGCCCTGCGTTTCCGCTGCGCCCAACGACGCTGGTGATATTCACGATCGCACCTGGAAGTTTGGTTTTAATCATCGATTTAATGGCCTCACGGGTACATAAAAAGGTTCCGCGAAGATTTGTTTGAATAACCGAGTCAAAACCATCAGTTCGCATTCTTAGTAAAAGTCCATCTTTAGTAATTCCGGCATTATTGACCAGCAAGTCAATTTTCTGAAACTGAATCAACATCCGCTCAAAGGCGCGCTGAACAGATTCTTCATCCGCCACATTCATTTCAAGCAGCAAATGCCCGGTTCCCTTCAGGTTTTGAAGAGCCCTCTGGCCAGTCTCCTGGTTTGAGGAGTAGGTGAGGGCGACACGGGCGCCCTGCTCAGCTAAATGGGCTGCAATCGAAGCTCCGATACCTCGACTTCCGCCTGTCACGAGCGCTGTTTTGCCGGCAAATCTTGTTGCATAACTCATCTTGTATTCCTTTTGGAGAATTTGAATTTCTGATAATTTTAGACTTTAAAGCCTAAATTAAAATTAAATTTGAAGACTGGCTTTTTCACTGCCAAGTATTTTTTGCTCGAGCAACATCCACTCTTCAAGATTGTTCATATTGAATGTGTTAATGCCGCTAGAGTCAATTTTTTTCGCTAGGCCTGACAAGACTCTTCCGCTGCCGAATTCAATAAAATTGTCACAGCCCAAGCGCATCAATCTTTGCACGCACGTTGTCCATAAAACAGGACCGGTAATTTGCTTGATCAGATGCTCGCGCACCTTATTCGGGTCAGCTAAAACTTTACCAGCAAAATTTTGAACCACTTTCCATTTAGCTTCTGAAAAGGTGATCTCTGAAAGTACGCGACGCATCTCTTCTTCTGCCGGCTTCATCAGCGAACAGTGAAAAGGGGCTGAAACTTTAAGAGGGATAGCCTTTACTTTCGGGAAATCCGGAAATGCCTCTTTCAAATTTGGCGAACTCAAATTTTGAGAGAGCCAAGCGCAGGCAATGGCCGAGCCACTAACGACCACTTGTCCAGGACTATTAAAGTTGGCTGTCTCAAGTGGCTTCCAATCCGAAGAGTCTTCAGCCCATTTACACAAATCTTTCACTTGCGTATCATGAAGACCCAAGATCGCGAGCATAGCGCCCTCACCAACAGGCACTGCTTTTTGCATTGCAATTCCACGGCGACGAACGGCTTGCAACGCATCCGAAAACTTAAGCACTCCGGCCGAGACAAGCGCAGAATATTCGCCAGCCGAGTGACCGCTTCCAGCGTGAACTTTAATACCTGTGTGTTCATATAAAATTTCGTAACATAGAGTCGAAACGAGTAGAAGAGCCGGCTGCGCATTCTCGGTCATTGAGAGTTCAGACTCAGGCCCTTCAAAGCAGAGCTTGCGGAAATCCATCTTAAGAATATCGCCAGCTTCTTCAAAAGTTCTTTTAGCGCGGGGAAACTGATCGTAGAGAAATTTTCCCATTCCGACACTTTGACTGCCTTGGCCTGGGAAAAAAGCGCCCCACATCTTAGTACTTAAACAAGACTGAACCACTCGTCAGCCCTGCTCCAAAAGTAGTGAGTAATATGTTTTGTCCACGCTGAATGCGCCCATCACGAATCGCTTCGTCAAGAGCCATCGGAATCGTTGCCGCTGAGGTATTGCCTGTGCGATCGACGTTAATGATACATCTCTCAACCGGAAATTTAAAATAACTCGCGACTGCCTCAATGATACGATAATTTGCCTGATGAGGAATAAGCCAAGCGATGTCTTCGCTTTTCATATTATTCGTCTGAAGAGCTTCTTCGCACGAATGGACCATTGCTCTGACTGCACTCTTGAAAATCTCTCGACCTTGCATGCGAATAAAAAAATCTTTACGATTCGTAACCGTATGCCCCGGAAGTCTTGAACCACCAGCTTCAAGACTTAAAAGTTCTGCAAGTTGACCATCAGCATGCATATGCCAACTCAGGATATTCGACCCATCGGAAGATTCATTTGGCCCAAAAATCGCGGCTCCTGCGCCGTCACCAAACAAAATACAAGTTTCTCGGTCCGTATAATCAACAAACGCATGCAGAATTTCAGACCCGATCATCAAAACATTCTTGAATTTTCCGGTCTTGATATAGCTGTCAACAATACTGATGCCATAAAGCCAGCCCGAACAAGCAGCGTTGATATCAAAAGCCATGATATTGCCGCAGCCCAACTTCTTCTGAAGCATGCAAGCACAACTTGGCATGAGGCGATCAGGAGAAACAGTTGCGTAAATGATAAGATCGAGATCAGAAGCTTTGAGATGCGCAGCTTCGAGAGCTCTTTTTGCAGCCTCGAGGGCGAGATCAGAATTGGGCTGGTCGTCAGCGGCAAGATGACGAGTGCGAATGCCCGTTCGCTCAACGATCCATTGATCGTTGGTATCGACGAGTTTTTCAAGATCGGCATTCGTCAGAATTTTTTTTGGGAGGTAGGAGCCAGTTCCCTTAATGCGCGTGCGAATTGCAGTCATTAAGATTATTCCTTAGCTGCCACGACCTCTTGACCTTTGTAATGACCACAGCTTGAGCAAATATGATGTGGTTTTACAAGAGCATTGCAGTTATTGCAGTGGATAGTAGTCAAAGGAGTCAAAAAATCATGAGCTCGGCGCATGTCACGGCGTGATCGTGTGGTTCTTTTCTTAGGATTTGGCATTTTTCTTCCTTCAAATACATCAAATTAATAAACTTAAGTGACGCGACATTATCGCAAATATTATAAAAATCAACTAACTTTTATGGCTTAATAGATTCTATAGGAGTCGATTTCCGATGAAACAAATGAGCTTGATCTTCACCCTTCTTCTTATAAGTGCCGTTGGACTCACTGAAAGCCTTGATGGGATGGCAACTCAAGATTACTACGATCTCGTCAAATCGAAACTGACGCCCCAAAAAGAGGCCAGCTTTAATGATTTGATGTTCCATGTCACAAGCGACCAGCCACAATTTACAGATGCCGACAGGGTCAGGCTCAAGACGATTTTAGATGGGCTTTCAGAATCCGACGCCAAAGAACTCTTAGATGGCACCCGTACTTACTATTTAGGTAACATCACCCAGAGACAATTACTCTGGCAAGATGCCCTCGAGGCCTTTAAATCAAGTAAAGCCAAAAAGTCAGAAAAGCTGATCGAGCTTGAAAAGACTTATAAGCCTAAACCTCCCACGGGAAGTCAGGATTGGGCGGCTTATGATCAAGATTTTCTAGAGGGAGTCTCTGAAAATAGACCCCAAAAATCGAATCGAAAAGCTCTGGGTCAAAAAGATATCGAAGCCAAGATCAGCGGAAGTTCGCGAGCCGCTGCAAATTTAGATCTGATTACAAAAGCGAAATAAGCCGCTCAGACGCATTCGAACCCACGCTCCTGCGGATCACAATGCAGTATTTTAACCCTTCTCAACTCAAGCTGCGTCTTTACAAGGGAGGGATTAAAAGTGTTAAGCTTTTAGACACTCGGACTACGCTCTTAGTCGCTTTGAGCCTTCCCTTATGAAAAAGGACTTTCAAACCTACTTATATAAGAGATGAGATTGGCATCAATTGCATTTCTTAAAAGTATCAATATCAGGAGGACAATATGTCTATCGTTTCAGTCCCACGCATTTTCTTTGTGACAGTTCTATTTGCTGCTGCCATTTTAATCGCAAGTTATGCCCATGCCACAACCACAGCGATTGATTCAGCTCTCAATAACTCTCTTCAAGATAGCAAAGAGCTCAATCAAGAGCTTGGCAAAGAAGAGAACCAGAACTTTGTCGCCCACAAAGTGAAATCTAGACAGTCCGTCGAGATCAACCTCGATGAGGCCGATGCAGATAAGGCTGCAACCTATAAAGACGTGCAGGCAAATGGCGACGTCCGAGAGAACAAATATTAGTCATTCTCCTTCGAGATGAGGGTGATTTTAGCATGTCAAAACTTTTGACATGCGCATATCCTATTCACCCTCTGTTATTTAGACGACAAAACTCCCTTACGAGCTGCATTTATATGAGACATGAGCCTGGCATGGATTGCATATAGGAATAGATACAAGCTCATCAATTTTGAAGGGGAGATTTCGATGAATAGAACAACTAAACATATCTTCTATATTACTGCGTTTTTAGTAAGCCTCGTTTTAGGTGGCCAGAGAGCTTTGGCTGATACAGCTGACCTCGCTTCAGCATTAAACAATTCGCTCCAGGAGAGTCGAGAACTCAATCAAAACTTGAGCCGCAGTCCTTCAAGCGAACCTGCTGAAGCTCCAGCTGTCTCAACTCCCAATGGTAAAACTCAAATCAATTTTGACTTTGAAGAGAGCGACACAAAAAGCACCGCAAATTACAAAGACATCACTGAAATCGTTGAGCACCAATTAAAGAATTAGTTTTTTAAGCTCTTGTTGTGAGTAGACGTAGTCTGCGTAGACCATCGTGTTTGTAATGTTCCGATGTCCGAGAGCGACCTGCACCAAACGAATATCCTTCGTTTTACGATAAAGCCTGATCGCAAAAGTATGTCTTAAACAGTGAAACTTTTTATCGATAGGCCTATACCACTTCCAGATTTGCCTGAGCCGATGATACCCAATTTGAAAAAGAAGATCTCCGCCACTGACTTCAGCGGCGATCTCAAGAACCTGTTTAAAGAGTTCTTCGCGAATTGGGATTTCACGGTCATTGCTTGATTTAAGACCACGAATAAAAATGCTTTGATCATAGAGATTCAAATCGGTGCGGCGAATATTTAAAAGTTCTTGGGCCCGTGCCCCGGTGGCGAGGGCCAAAGACAGCAGGGTCGAATCCCGCAAATCGCTCTGGGTCGATTTTCGAAGCAAATTTTCTAGAGCTTCTAATTCAGGGTCGAGCAGATATTTGTTTTTATTAAGTGCGTAGCTTCTCAAAGATGCCATAAAATGATCAAACCAATAAAAAACTAAAAAGTCGCTAGAAAATATTTGAATTTATAATTGTTTAGTAAATTTATAACTTTAATACTCACACTTATAACTATAAGTGTGAGTCTTTATGCGTTGTATTTTGGTTTCTCAAGAGAGATTCCATTTGTTCGGAAAAACCTAATTAAAACTTGATACTTAAGAGCTTCACTCAAGCTTTGCTGATAGCCATAATGTATTTTACATCGAGAAATATTGCAATACACATCATTTTAGTCTGGTTTTTCACTTTCTAGTTGCTCAACAAAAGGATCAAAACTTAAGATCAAGCATGGATATCGAGCCAAATAGCCTGGATCAAACAAGCCTCTTGCCTGAGACTTTAAAGTCATCTTTAAGTCTCAGAGCTAAGACCTCTTTAAGACTCAAATATGAAGCTGAATCGCAGATGATTCTTAAGAAATTTGGTGGCCTTTCAGGCATTCAATCAAAGCTCGGCTTAAGTCAGAGAAAGATTTGTAAGCTTTTGATGGTTGATCCGAGTAGCTGGAGCAGGTGGGTGTTAAATGAGAGCAAAACTCCACCCCATATTTTAAGAGCCTGCGAGTGGTATCTCGCCCTGATGGATAAATACCCCGGATTTGATGTTAATTTTTGGCTCCATTCTCAAGGTAAAACTTCGAGCGCGACACTTGAGAAAGCTTCAGAGCTTCAAAAGGATTTCGCACTTGAAAGTGCCGAACTTAAAATTCAGGTGAAACTCTTAGAGAAACAGATTTCGGAACTTAGACTCAGCGTTGACCGAAGCCAAAATAGGCCGTCAAGAATGTCGCCAGCTTCACGTACTTTTTATTTATTTGGTGGCTTTGTTATCACTTTTTTTGTCTTATTTTTCTTGAAACTAATTTTCAAGCTATCCCTTTGAGATCGGGAATCACAGCGGGTGCGTCCAATGTGACTCGTAACTAAGAATATCTTTATGAGACGTCTCACTTTGCTTCTTTCAACAAAGTGAGACGTAAATATTCTCAAAATCATCACAATATAGACCTAATCAAGAGGCTAGATTTGTCCGATAAGATTCTTGGATAAACTCATACATTTGAGGTTGGATCATGATGGACGTAAGCTGGTTTAATAGTAAAAATATTTCTTACTTTGTTCTTACTTTGGCTTTTTTATTTGTGACTTCCTGTACGCGGCCCGCTGGTAATACTAGTCAGGTTTCTCTTACTTTTCCGGCTGCAAGAAAAATGGCAGCGAATGGAACAACCGAGTATCCAGTTCACATAGCAGTAAATATCAGTGCGAGTGATATCTCATCGACTCTTTTTAAAGCTTGGGATTCTCATGGCGGTGCAGCGGCTCTTGCCGCAAATCCTGACGGTTCAATTAGCGTGAGCTTTGATCAAGTTCCTCAAGGCGTAAAACGTCTCATTCAAGTCTTGTATGTTTCTCAAGACTCATCCAATAATCTTTATTTCTATTACAATGACGTCACCCAAGATTTTAATCAAGCTCAGGTGCCAGTTTCGATTCAAGTTAATTCTTTAGCGACAAGTAGTATTCAAGGTAAAATTATTGGTCGTTATGTGGATGCCGCTGGGAATGGCCCAACTGGTATTTTAAATAGTTATTTTTCTCCGGGGGCCGGCAAACCCAAAATGATCGTTGATCAAAACGAAATTTTTGGTGGGTGGTTTAGCGCATTTTCGCTTCCTGGAACCAACTTTACATATCAATCAGATGACGGAACAACTATTCTTTCGAACTATCAGGCCGCCTCATCATTTACGAGTGGTCACTCTTCAGCCTTTATAACTGTACCTCCAACTTACCGTATTTTTTCTGGCAATAATAGTAACGTTGAGACAAACTCGGGATCCGTGATTTTGGCAGGATTTTTCGGCCCCGGATCGACGTCGAGACAGATTTGTCTAAACCCGATTTCTTCAGTCACAGTTCCTTCTCTTTATTTAGACTACGCAGGGACGACAGCAATGACTTGGAACGGATCTCTTGCTGGTTGCGGAGCCACGCAAGCTTGTCTTATTGCTGGTGGAACAACAGCAGTAGCGCCTTGTGCGACAATCGATAATATTAATTCAATCAAATTTGATGAATCGCTGCTAGCTAATAACGATTCAATGATGTTGTTTCGAGGGCCCTTTCAAGTCACTGATTCTGGAAATGGAAATTCACAACAACTTACTGGAAATCTCAATGCTAATAACCTAACACTTGGTTGGCAGTTCATGCCAGGTGCAGCCGCTGCATTGAGTGGCGTAGAAGTATTTTACAAATGGGATACGACATCCACTAGCTCTGGAAATTCGCCTTACCAGACGGATAACGGATACGACTGTGCAAATCTTGTTGGTAAATTTGGATTTAAAAGCGGCGGACAATTTGGGACTTCAGTTTCAACTGCAGCGGCAAACGTAGGAGCCGGAACTGCCGGGCAGAGCTTGGTCGCTTTTGTTTGTCCTTATATCGCAACCTCAAATGGCACAACTTATTTTACTTCGGCCTTACAATGGAATAGTAGTTCTGGAAACGGACCAGGCCTTCAATACACCTTTGTCGACGCAGCAGGGGTGTCGAATAACACCGGAGTCATCGGTTCTTGCAAACATTTTTACCTTAAGATGCAAACCTACGGGGGCGGTGCTTACACGACTCCAACAGCAATTACCGCAAATCTCTCAATTGGCGGCGCTCCATCTGCAGGCTCAGGCTTTTCAACAAATGCTGCATGTACTGCTCCCGCACCACAAATGGCTTATAATATTCAAGCCGGTGCAAGTTATGTTGACGTTTATTTATATCCAAACACCAACGCGTATTATTCAATTATGGCTCAAACAACAAATGTTGCTTATGGAAACTTAGATTTCGGCGGAGTCAACGCGGCTCCCGATGCAAATAAAATTGCAGTCGTAACAAGTTCTAGTATGGCGAATGGCCAATGCTATCCAGTTGAAATTAAAACTCAGAACATCAGTTATTTTCCTTCTTACGGTGGAGCAAGCTATACATTGGCTTTAACTGGAGGACTCACCGGAACTTTTTATGCAGATCAGACTTGCACGACGTCAATTGGTGCGACTCAATCGATTCCAGCATCAAGTCATGCCGCAAACTATTTTTTCAAACCAAGTGTTTCTGCGAAAATATCAAGCGCCACGATGACTCTCACAAGTGTTGCCCCTGCCTTAGCAGTTTTTTCACAGACGATTTCTGCTGATTTAGCGGTACAACCGGCAGCGGGGGTCGCTTATTCTGCGTTTAGTATGGGTCCAAATGGTTCAGGCTTTGACCCTTCACAGTGCCTGCAAATCAATATTAGTCCTGTCAATTCTGTCCTTGCTCCGATCCCAGTTAGTGTGAGTCAAACTTTGCAAGCCGTTGGTGTGGCTGGAGGAACTTTGTACACGGGCTCGTGTGGCGGAACTCCATTAGGAAATGGAAACTACGCTCTTCCAGCAGGCAGCCCTCCTCAGCCGCTCTATTTTATTCCAAATGCAGGTGCAAATTCGGCAAGCTTTAGTTTTGTAGATGGTTCGGGTCGGACTTCCAATACGCTCAGCTTAACTCTGAACCCACCGAGCTCTTACGTTTGGACGGGGCCTACTACAAATGTTGGAACGGCTCTTTGTTACCCTGTGAGTATTCAGGCGATGAATTCAAGCAGCCAGCCTTATCAATTTCCAGCGGCCGCTTCACTCTCTTATTCTGGTAGTACAACGCTCACACAATTTTATACAGATTCGCTCTGTTCAACGAGCAGCTCTTACCTCAATTTTACATCGGGCTCTTCGTTAGCCACTGGATTCGTTCGCTTTGGGATGACAGGATTGCCTTCAGTCATGGTATTTAACGGACCAACACAAAATGTCAACTTTGGTCCTTTGAACGTCGCTCAGACAACCCTCACAGC
>JAYUEB010000685.1:0-3166 GCA_043739525.1 Bdellovibrionales bacterium | reverse complement strand
CTACTGATTAGTCACCTCATTTCACCCAAGCTCGCTCCTATTCTTTTCGGGCTTGGCACTGTCTTCGCTATATGTCTCATAGGAATTTCATGTACGTATTTTGGAGTCTTTACTTGAAAACAAATAAGCTATGCAAAATGGGCTCGGCTGTGATGCTATTTTTTGGCGTTTTAGTTGCGACTCTCTTTTTGCAAATATCACAAGTTCATTCGAAAACAGCAGGCGAGGCACTTCAGATACCTGACGCAGAGCTCGAGCTAGAAAGCCTCGACCAAGTTCAAGAAATTAACGAACATAATTTCAAAACTTACGAAATTCATCACAGCGACGAACTCCCCGAATGAGGTTGTCTCCCCAGCCTCAAGAGTGCTAAACTTGAGGCCTAGTGGGAGATCCGATCCATGTCTGAAGACAATCAAAATGCAATCAGTGACCGATACGCACCGACCGAAGTCGAGACCCGCATTTATCAATGGTGGGAATCACGTGGTTACTTCAAAGGTGCTGATCAATCAACAAAACCTCCGTATAGCATTATTTTACCTCCACCAAATGTCACAGGCCATCTTCATTTAGGCCATGCACTTGATCATACGATTCAAGACGTTCTCATTCGTTGGAAGCGCATGATGGGTTTTAATGCCGTTTGGATTCCGGGTACGGATCATGCCGGCATTGCAACTCAATCTGTTGTTGAGCGCGAACTCAAAAAAGAAAATATCAATCGCAAAGATTTGGGTCGTGAAAAATTTCTCGAGAAAGTTTGGGATTGGAAAAAACAATACGGCACTCGCATTTACGATCAGATGAAGCGCTTGGGCGACTCATGTGATTGGGACCGACAAGTATTTACGCTCGATGAGAGCGTGAGTCGTTCGGTAAGAAAAGTTTTTGTTGATCTACACAAACGCGGACTCATTTATAAAGGGACTAAACTGATCAACTGGTCTTGGCCTCTTGAGACGGCGATTAGCGATCTTGAAGTTGAGCACAAGGAAACTAAAGGTACGCTCTTTCACATCGACTACCCAATTGAACACACCGAAGAAGTTTTGACGGTTGCAACCACTCGTCCTGAGACGATGCTAGGTGATACAGCTGTCGCTGTTCATCCCGAAGATGAAAGATACAAAAAATTCATTGGCAAAAATATTGTATTGCCTTTAACAAATCGTAAAATTCCGATCATTGCAGATGATTATGTTGATAAGGAATTTGGTACGGGAGTTGTGAAAATTACTCCGGCGCACGACTTTAACGATTACAATGTCGGCGTACGCCATAAATTACCGCTTATCAACTTGCTAAATAAAAACGGCACGCTGAATGAAAATGCCGGCAAATACAAAGGACTCAAAGTTCAAGAGGCACGCAAACAAGTTATTGCAGACCTCAAAGAACTTGGTCTTCTTCAAAAAGAAGAAGTGTATAAACATTCGGTGGGATATTGTTCGCGTTCAGGCGCAGTGGTTGAGCCATTCTTGAGTGAACAGTGGTTCGTCAGAGTTTCTGCACTTGCGACCAATGCTCGGAGTGTTGTTGAAACAGGTACTATTCAGTTTGAACCTGAATCTTGGATGAAAATTTATCTTCATTGGATGAGCATTATTGAAGACTGGTGTATCTCTCGCCAATTGTGGTGGGGTCACCGTATTCCGGCTTGGACTTGTGAGGACAAGCATTTGACGGTGAGTGAAACAACTCCAACAAAATGTATGCATTGTACAAGCACGAAGCTGACACAAGACGAAGATGTTTTGGATACTTGGTTTAGTTCTGCTCTTTGGCCGTTTAGCACAATGGGTTGGCCTCAAGATACGGAAACACAAAAAACTTTTTATCCGACAAATGTGTTGGTAACGGGCCACGATATTATTTTCTTCTGGGTTGCGCGCATGATCATGATGGGTCTTGAATTTAAAAAAGATGTTCCATTTAGAAAAGTTTACGTTCACGGTTTGATTCGCGATGCTGAAGGCAAAAAAATGTCGAAGTCTTCGGGCAATTCACTTGATCCTGTTGAGTTGATCAATGAGTACGGCGCCGATGCACTGAGATTTACTTTGATGGCACAAATTTCTGGTGGCCGTGACCTGAAGTTTTCAGAATCTCGTCTTGAAGGCTATCGCAATTTCATGAACAAGATCTGGAATGGCACGAGATTTTCTTTAGCTGCTTTGGCGGACTTTAAAGTTCCTGCTGAAGGCGTTAAAGCTTTGCCAGTTGCAGTTGATTTGTCGATCCCAGATAAATGGATTATCTATCGTCAATCTCAAGTTGCAAAAGTTGTTGAGCAAGCTTTGGAAGAGTATCGTTTTTCAGATGCAGCTAACGCGCTTTACGCATTTGTTTGGAATGACTTTTGTGATTGGTATCTTGAACTCGTAAAACCGATTATTTACGGTGAGCCATCGAGCGAGAGAACTGCGACCCAGCTCGTGCTTGCGCAGACACTCAACCGTATTATGAGATTCTTGCACCCATTTGTGCCGTTCATTACTGAAGAGCTCTATCACAAGCTTCCAATTCGTGGTGAAGCTTTGATTGTCGATCAATTTCCAACAGCAAGAAACGACAAAGCTTGGTACGCAGTTGGTAATAAAGAAGCCGCATTTGAAATGGAGCTCGTGAAAGAAGTGATCACTGCGATTCGAAATATTCGCGGTGAAAATGGAATCAAGCCGGGCGTGCAACTCAAAGTTCGTCTGGCGCCACTCGATGATCGCGTTCAAAAAATATTAGGTCATAACAAAGTTGTGATTATGAGACTTGCTCGCCTAAGTGATTGTGAGATTGCAGCTGCAGGCAATTTGCAAAAATGTGCACTGACTCCGGTTCGTTTACAAGACGCGGGAGTAGATGTCATTGTTCCTCTTGAGGGCGTTGTCGATATTGAAGAAGAAGTAAAACGTATTCATAAAAGTGTTGAGAAGATTCAAAAAGATATCGCAATGATTGCTGGTAAACTTTCTAACGAAAATTTTGTGAAGAATGCGCCCGAAGACATCGTGGCCGCAGATAAAATTTTAATTGAGCAATTCAAAGCACAGGTCCTCAAACTCCAAGATTCTTTGAGCCGATTGCAGTAAGAAAGTACCTCGTGACATTTCGCAATTCAGCGCAGCAGACAGCTCGAAGCTGTCTGCTGCGCTGAATTGCGAAATGT
>JAYUEB010000684.1:0-9514 GCA_043739525.1 Bdellovibrionales bacterium | reverse complement strand
TTTCCACAGCCCGAAGGTCCAATCAAAGCCTGAACTTCATTTTCAACTATGCCAATCGAAATGCTCTTAATGGCCTGAAATTTTCCAAAATAGGCATTTAAATTTTCAGTTCGTAAAATTTTTGGCTGAGTATTAACAACTTCAATCATGTATCACGACCTTGAGATTTTAAAATCAATCTGGTGAAAAGATTTACGAGAAATACGATCGACACAAGAACAAGAGCAGCGGTCCATGCTTTCGCGCGCCAAACATCATCATTTGAGGCCGCATAATTATAAATTTGTACTGGCAACGAAGCAACTGGCTGAGTGAGTCCGCGAAAGCCGTAGTCGTTTGAAAATGCTGTAAAGAGGAGAGGCGCTGTCTCTCCGCTGATACGTGCTATTGCCAACATAATTCCGGTGGTCACGCCGCCTAAGCAACCTGGCAAAACAATTCTTAAAATCACTTTCCATCGTGGGAGCCCCAGAGCAAGTCCTGCTTCTCGCACATGCTGTGGCATGAGCTTTAAAATTTCTTCAGTGGTCCGAGCGATAATAGGAATCATAATGATAAACAAAGCAAAACTGCCTGCAAGAGCTGAGTATGCTTTGAGCGGCGCTACAACTACCGCGTAGGCAAAAATGCCGATTACGATTGAAGGAATGCTGGCCAAAAGATCTGTAACAAATCTTAAGATCTTTGTTGTGTAACCACTTTTGTATTCATTTAAATAAATTCCGGCAGCGATTCCCCACGGAATTCCAAATAGTGATGCTGTTAATACAAGAACGAGGCTTCCGCCAATAGCGTTGGCCATACCGCCACCGAGTTCGCCTGCACCTTTTGGAAGCTCAAAAAAGAATGCGAAGTTTAAATGTTCCATCCCTCGCAAAACAACATACGAAAAAATAATAAATAAAGGAGCTATTGCAATGAGTGCGATCAGATAGAGCCCACTCAACGCCAAAATATTCGTTGCCTTGCGCCTTTTATCTCGAAGCCCTAATACACTGACTTTGTTCATGAGCGCTCTCGTTCTACTCGCCAAATGATAAAGCGAGCGATCGAATTGACAAAGAGTGAAATCATCAGAAGACAGAGGCCAACAGACACGAGAGAAGAAAGATGAAGTCCAGTTGCCTCGTTATATTCATTTGCTATGACGCTCGCCATTGTTTGGGCCGGCGCTAAGATAGCAGGTCGCAAATCATTTCGATTACCGATGACCATTGTCACAGCCATTGTTTCGCCAAGTGCACGACCGAGACCCAAGATAATTGCGCCCAAAATTCCAGATCTGGTTGAAGCCAGTACCGATAGCCGTATCATCTCCCAACGAGTGGCTCCCAGGCCGAGTGAAGCTTCGCGGATCTGGCTAGGTACACTCGCAAAAACTTCTCGCGAAATCGAAGAGATTGTCGGAACAATCATGATCGCCAAAATGATACTGCCAGTGAAAAGTCCAACTCCATATCCAGGGCCTGCAAAAATTTGATCTGCAAAGTGAATCATCATCTGAGAGGTTTCTTCGAGTGACCAAGTGTTGAGGTGAAAAATCTGGCTTGTGAGAACAAATGGATAAACGAGTGCTGTCAAAAGTTTAGCGAGAATACTTGCGAAGGCTGTATGAGGACCGAGTGCATGAATCAATACAGGTTGAACATGCTTTTGCATAAATGGAACTAATACGAAGACGCCCCACAAACCATAAACGACTGAAGGAATTGCAGCCAACATCTCGACAAAAAATGAAACAACTTTTTTAATAGGCTTTGGCGCAAGCTCCGTCAAAAAAAGTGCGACTCCAAGGCTCACTGGAGCTGCAATCAAAATCGCAAGAAACGATGACATCAGGGTGCCGTAAATAAAAGGTAACGAGCCAAAGATATTGACCGGCGGATTCCAGTCGGTTCCGACTATAAAATCAAATCCAAATTTTGAAAGCGACGGCCATGCAAGTTTAAGAAGCAATACAAAGATTGCGAGCATAATGCCGATCATGCTCCAGGCAATAACTCTTAAGATTTTACGAAAGACGCGATCTGGAAGATGGGTGTCTTTGACGGTCTTTGGGGACCGGGCTTCTACCTGCATATCGGCTGGAGAAGCAGCTGTAATTTGGATTTCGTTCGACACCATTTAGGCTTAATGTAAGCTAGCCAGTGTTTAAATTGTGTTAGGGTTCTGTCAAGATTGGCCTGAACGACTACAGGCAATTCAGAAGCTTTCGAAGATCAGTATCTGCATTCGCACAAAAACGATTTCTCAAGACTTCGTTTGTAACAAAGTTATAATAGTCGGTCGTTTCGCCGCAATTTGGTATCTCAGGTCGACATTAATTGCTGGGTCAACATCCAGTCTTTCGAGATATCCTGGGCAGGATAAACGAACCTGATTGGGATCAACCGAGTAATCGTCGAGACTGTTAACATCGGGATCCATTTGGGGCGCAAACAAAAAGTGTCGTACTGTTAGAAAATAACCGCGGCCAATATAAGAAGCTTGAGTATTTTCATATCAATTGTTGTTGCACATTGAAGGCCAGTGAATGAGGCCAATCAGGTGCAACGAGCTGGCTAACTGTCTGACATACCTGACGACTTAACAGCCGGGGCTACCTCACTTAAAGCGAATTTGCCTTCCCAAGCGTGCATAGCTCTGAGCCAAACCGAGGACTATAGCCTGCGGAATATAACACACCGTGACCCGCGCCGGCGCGGAAGTTTCAGGACACCCCAATCAAATGTAGCCCCTGAACAAGCGCCACCGCCAAAATATAAGCGGCAATATTAAAGATCACCAACTGAAGCAAAGCAAACCGAAACCCGGCCTCCCGAGTTGCTATGCTACTGGTCGATAAACACTGAAGCGCAATCATAAAAAATACCATGATTCCCAAAACCGACGCGGTCGTGAATAACAACTCGCCCTTTTCATTACGGGCTTCACCCATTTTTTGAAGCAAATTTTGTTGCTGTGAAACCTTTTCATCTTCCGTGACACCCATGACGACAGCAAGGCTCGACACAAAAACCTCTCGAGCCGCAAAAGCAGTAATGAGTGAAACACCCGTCCGCCAATCACCACCCAAAGGCGTAAAGACAGGTTCAATTGCACGGCCCATTGAAGCCGCATAGCTTCCGCTCAGTCTTTCAACTTTATTTTCAATATTGTATTTAGGAAATGTCGTCAATAACCACATAATCAAAGCAAAACTGAAAATGGCAGGACCTGCACGCTGCAAATAAGAATAAGTTCGAGTGACGGCTGAATGAAAAACATTTCGAAATCGCGGCATACGATAAATCGGCAGTTCAAGCATAAACAGCGATTGTCCTTGCATTTTCAAAAAGCGATTCACAATCGCGGCAACTATGACACTGACTCCAAGTGAAGCAAAATAAATCGCGGTCAAAGCAAGTCCTGCTTTCCAGGCAGGATCTTTTTGAAATAAAAAACTTAAAAGCAAGCTGTAAACCGGAAGTCTCGCGCTACAAGAGAGAAGAGGAATAATAAAAAGTGTGATCCATCTCTCGCGTTTCGAGTTGATTGTTCGCGCTGCCATCATTGCCGGAACCGCGCATGCGTATGCGGACAATATCGGCACAAAGCTGCGACCATTGAGACCTATTTTTGAAAAAGGTTTATCAATCAAAGTTGCAGCTCTAGCAAGATAACCTGAATCTTCAAACGCGACGATACCAATAAATAAAATGAAAATTTGAGGTACAAAAGTCACCACCGAACCGACACTCGCTAAAATCCCATCCGACACAAAGCTTGCCCATAGGCTATGCGGCGCGGATATTAAAATGGCCTGGCCAGCATACGCAAAACCATCGCTAATAAAATTCATAATGGGCTTAGCGAGCCAAAAGATACTGGTGAATAACAGGCTCATGACTAGAAAAAAGATCACCAAACCAAAAATCGGATGAAGTAAAATCTGATCAAGTTTGGCCGTCTCGAGTTTCGCATCACGTAGGAGTTGCTGCTGGCTCTTTTGTAAAACTTGATCACTCACCTGCGCCGCTTTATGAAGAGCCTGTTCCGTATCGGAGTTGCTCCAATCAAGCTTTTGGACTTGAGGCGGGCTTTTAAGATCAAGCTCCTTTCGTAAAGTAGCTAAAAGTTCCCTGACTCCACCACCCAATTTCCCATCGATCTCGATTACGGATACTCCACCTAGAAGTTGACTGAGTTTGGTCGCATCAATTTTTTCTCCGCGCGCCCTAACCAAATCACTCATCGTTAAGGCTACGACAACTTTAAATCCAGATTTAATGAGCTGCTGGGTGACGAGCAAATGCCTAACGAAATGAGTGCTATCGACGACCGACACAACGAGTGGGCATACACCTAAATTTTTGTGCTCGTAAATGGATTGAACTGCAATCACCTCATCCGGAGAACGCGGCACCAAACTGTAAGTACCAGGAGTATCCATAATCGGTATACGCTCGCCATAGCGTTCATGCGAAAGCCCGATCGAATACTCAACCGTCGCACCGGGATAATTCACCGTTTTGAACTTTGAGCCAGTTAGCCAATTGAAGAGCGTCGTCTTGCCTGAGTTTGGCGAACCGACAAGTGCAATCGCGTATTGATCTTCTGTCACACTTGATCCGGACTAACCAGAAGGCAGTTCGCCTCTGATTTTCTCAATGCGATTTGCGTTCCTCGAACTTCGACGATCAAGGGTTCTCCAAAAATAATTTTAGATTTGAATAAAATTTTTTCACCGCGAATAAAACCAAGTTCACCTAGTCGTGAAACACAAAATGCGTCGCCTCGAATTTCCAAAATCGTATATTCAAATCCGACTTTTTGATCTGAGAGAGGTTTCACTTCAGACATTCAAGATATTTCTGAATAGTTGCCTCAAACCCGAAATAAAGCGCATCACACACAAGAGCATGACCGATTGAAACTTCGAGCAAACCAGGGATCGACTTTTTAAAAAATTTCAAATTTTTGAGATTCAAATCGTGCCCGGCATTAATTCCGAGGCCTGACGCATTGGCCATTTCCGCCGTCCGTGCATATTTTTGAGCGACTTCATCTTGCTTTGATGTGCCAAAGCTCTCAGCATAATCTTCTGTATACAACTCGACTCGGTCACAATTAATTTTTTTAAGAAAATCAAAATCTTTCGGAGCCAGATTATTCTCGACAAAGACACTCACGCGAGTACCACATGTCTTCAGCTGCGAAATTGATTTTGTTAAAAGCTCCGCATGTTTTGATACCTCAAAGCCAGCATTACTCGTGATGGCTTCAGGAGGATCAGGGACTAGGGTGACCTGCTCAGGAATCACATCACAGCACATCTTTAAAAAGTCATCAGAAGGATAACCCTCAATGTTAAACTCAACCGACACATCTCTCTTTAAAAGATACACATCTTCTCTACGAATATGCCTAGCATCGGGGCGTGGGTGGACCGTAATGCCTTGTGCTCCATATTTAATCAAATCCAGGCTCACTTGAAGAACATCGGGTAGGTTTCTACCTCGGGCGTTTCTGAGTGTTGCAATCTTGTTAACATTGACGCTGAGTTTGGTTTCCATGGCTTTAATTTCGCACAAAGATCAGTGATTGACGAGAAAATTTGTTTGCGAGATCCTAGTCTTAAGCTAGTTGAAAGCTAACAGAAAGAGACCAGATGTCGAATAACAACTCAAATTTACGTCCCGTGAAAGGAACTCGCGACTTACTTCCGAGCGACACGAGGCGTTTTGGCTTTTTACACGACAAATTTAAGCACGCCAGTGAACTCGCTGGATTTGGTGAGATCTCAACTCCGGTTTTAGAGAATATTGAGGTTTTTACACATAGCCTCGGTGACACCAGCGACGTTGTGACCAAACAAATGTACGCCTTCAAGGACAATAACGGGGATATGCTTGTACTAAGACCAGAAGGTACAGCCGGAGTGGCGCGTGCCTTCATTAACGAAGGAATGGCTCAAGAAATCCCTGTTAGGCTCTCTTACTATGGACCCATGTTTCGCTATGAACGTCCTCAAAAAGGCCGATATCGTCAGTTTTTTCAAATGGGCATTGAGCTCTTAGGAGCTCAAAAATCTCAAGCCGATATTGAGTGCATTGCGTGTGCTCATCAACTTCTAACTGAAATTGGCCTTATCTCAAGAGTGAAACTTCAAATCAACTCAATCGGCGATGAAGAGTCTCGCAATCACTATCGCGAAACTCTCCTCAAGTATTTGAAGTCTCATTTTGCAGAGCTTTCACCTGATAGCCAAAATCGAATTGAAAAAAATCCTTTAAGAATTCTTGATTCAAAAGATCCAAAAGATCGTGAAATTTTAAAAGAAGCTCCTCTTTTTAGAAACAGTCTTAACGAAACTTCAAAAAAATTCTTTGAAGAAATTTGTGACGGACTCAAAGCTCTTAAAATTGAATTTGTCGTCGATGATTATCTCGTCCGCGGTTTTGATTATTACTGCCACACGGTTTTTGAATTTACGACCGAAGATTTGGGCTCACAAAACGCCGTTCTCTCAGGCGGAAGATATGATGGCCTTATCGAAGCCTTCGGTGGACCAAAAACTCCAGGTGTGGGTTGGGCGGCAGGTGTTGATCGACTGGCACTCATGATTGAAGAGCCGCCTGTTAAAAATCGTCCGATCGCAATTATTCCGATGAGTGAGTCTTTTGAATCGAGAGCCCTCGAGATGTGTATCGCACTCAGACAAGCTGGCTTTGCCAGCGATCTAGCCTTTTCAGGAAATATGGGTAAACGCATGAAGCGCGCAAACAAAGTGGGGGCAAAGTTCGCACTCATTCTAGCAGAAGAAGAGTTTGCCAGACAGAAATTTGTTATCAAAAATATGGACGAAGGCAGCCAAATCGAAATTTCAGTGAACGATTGGATTTCTTCAATTCAAAAGCTCTAAAGGAGACTTCACATGAGCTCTGATCCAATAATCAAAACAAAAGATGAGTGGTCAAAGTCCGCACTCATCAATAAAAAACAATATCAAGAAATGTATCAGCAATCGATTTCGAATCCCGAAAAATTTTGGGGCGAACAAGCTAAACGAATCGACTGGATGAAAGCATTTGATAAAGTTAAGGACTGTACGTATCACTCGCCCGTTAAGATTTCATGGTACTTAGGCGGCAAGCTCAATGTTTCTGTCAACTGTATTGATCGTCATTTGGCAAAACGGGCCAATCAAACAGCTATTATTTTCGAATCAGATGATCCTCAAGCTCCATCAAAAAATATTACCTATCAAGAACTTTCACATCAGGTGAACAAACTTGCCAATGCTTTGAAAGAAATGGGAGTCAAAAAAGGTGACCGTGTTACCATCTACATGCCGATGATTCCGCAGGCTGCTTACGCAATGTTGGCATGCACTCGTATTGGCGCTGTTCACTCTGTTGTTTTCGGTGGCTTCTCGGCCGACTCAATTGTTGGCAGGGTTGAAGATTGCGATAGCACTTATATCATCACCGCCGACGAAGGCGTTCGTGGCGGCAAATTTATCGACATGAAAAAAAACGTTGATGAGGCCCTTAAAAAATTAAAAATTGTTAAAAAAGTTTTATGTGTGAAACATACCGGTCGCCCCGTGCCTTGGGTTGAAGGCAGAGATTTTTGGTATGAAGCTTTAACTGAAAAACAAAGTACAGAATGCAAACCTGAGATGATGGATGCAGAAGATCCACTTTTCATTTTGTACACAAGTGGCTCGACCAATAAGCCTAAAGGGGTCTTGCATACGACCGCCGGATACTTGGTTTACGCAAGCATCACACACCAATATGTATTCGACTACAAAGATGGTGACATCTACTGGTGCACCGCCGATGTTGGCTGGGTCACTGGTCACAGCTACATCGTCTACGGACCACTCGCAAATGGCGCGACGACGTTAATGTTCGAGGGGGTTCCGAACTACCCTAACTTCTCAAGGTTTTGGGATGTGATTGATAAACACAAAGTAAACTTATTTTATACTTCACCCACTGCTATTCGATCACTCATGCGTGAAGGTGAAGCCCCAGTTAAAAAGTCTTCACGTAAGAGCTTAAGACTTTTGGGTTCCGTCGGTGAGCCGATCAATCCCGAGGCTTGGATGTGGTATTACCAAAATGTCGGTGATTCACGCTGCCCAGTCGTCGATACGTGGTGGCAAACTGAAACTGGCGGAATTCTCATTTCTCCCTTACCAGGAGCCACCGATCTAAAACCAGGCTCTGCAACTCTTCCGTTTTTTGGAATCAATCCCCAACTCGTCGATGAGAAGGGTCATGTTCTTGAGGGTGCCGCAAGCGGCAATCTTTGCATTACCGATTCATGGCCAGGTCAAATGCGCACGGTCTACAAAGATCATGAACGCTTTGAACAAACTTATTTCTCTACCTATCCCGGAAAGTATTTTACAGCAGATGGCTGTCGTCGCGACGAAGATGGCTACTATTGGATCACAGGACGAGTCGATGATGTCATCAATGTTTCAGGACACCGATTGGGAACTGCAGAAATAGAAAGTGCTCTCGTCGCTCATCATAGCGTCGCAGAAAGTGCTGTCGTCGGCTACCCGCACGACCTAAAAGGTCAGGGCATCTATGCTTTTGTGACGTTGAAGCAAGGAATTAGTCCTTCTGATGAACTTAAAAAAGAATTAGTCAAATTTGTTCGAACTGAAATTAGCGCTATCGCAACTATTGATCTTCTGCAATGGGCGCCAGGGCTTCCGAAAACAAGATCTGGCAAAATCATGCGTCGAATTTTGCGAAAAATTGCTGAAAACAAGCCGAGTGAACTTGGCGACACGTCGACTCTTTCAGATCCCGGAGTCGTTCAAGATCTTACTGAAAACCGCTTAGTGAAATGAGGAATATGAAAGCAACACTGATAATCTTAAGTATTTTTTTGAGCGCCTATAGCTTTGCGAATTCAAACAAAGTGACAACTCAAGAGACGGCTCCAGATGAGGAATCGACGCAGACATTTGCTCTTAAACCATTTTTAACTATTAAGTCTGCAAAGTTGACAAAAAAGTTTTCAAGAGTTGAACTTTTGAACTCTCCATTTTTAAGAAAATTAGTTGTTCAAAAAGATCCCGCATATAAAAATAAAAAAAGAAGCTATTCGGCTGTTCCTGTCTCGCAACTTTTTAAGGATTTCAAACTTTCAGACGCAACAACGATTGCATTTTTTTGTTTAGATGGCTTCTCAGCCCCTATTTCAGCATTACGTATTCTCAATACAGATCCGAAGCAATCAGTCGCATATATCGCAATTGAAACCGAGAGCGATCCATGGCCTAAGCTTAAGGCAAAAGATGATATGAGTGCTGGCCCCTACTATCTCATTTGGGAAAATCCTGAGAAGTCTCAAATTTCTCAAGAGGAATGGCCTTTTCAACTTGCTGGTTTCGAGATACGTGGCACTCTCTCCGAGCAATTTCCACATACAGTTCCTGATGCCAGCGTGAAAGACGATCAACCTATTATGCGAGGCTACAAAAGTTTTACTAAAAATTGTTTTG
>JAYUEB010000683.1:0-9553 GCA_043739525.1 Bdellovibrionales bacterium | reverse complement strand
TCGCAATGCCGCTGAAGAACTTCAAAAACATTCTGAGGCGCTTTCAAGGGGCCTGTCAGACAATAAAACTGCGAGACGTGGTCTCGACGCCGAGGTTTAGGAATGTTTCGCTTTGCAGATCCAGTTTGGCTTAAATTTTTATGGGTGATTCCTGTGTTGTGGATCTTTCTATTCGCAATCGAAAAGCAAGCTTTTAAAAAATTCGAAAAATTTTACGGAGCACGAGTTTCGAAGTTTTTGACCAGCAATGTCTCTTTAGGGCGAAGAAGATTTAAAATTGTATTAAAACTTTTAGCGCTCACATTCTTTTTAATCGCTATGGCAAGACCGCAGGCAGGTCACGGGACGCAGACCATTAAATCAGAAGGCGTCGAGCTCATGATTTTGTTTGACGTATCAAATAGCATGTTGGCAGAAGACGTAAAGCCAAGCCGATTGGCCTTTGCCAAATCCGAGATGATTAAGCTGAGTGAAATGTTAACCGGAGATAAGCTTGGCCTCATCGCGTTTGCGGGAAGTGCGATTTTACTTTCGCCCTTAACAACCGACAAGTCGGCACTTTCCATGTATATCGAGGGTCTTTCTCCTGCATCTGTTGAGAATCAAGGAACCGAATTTAAGAGAGCTTTACTTGACGCTGAAAAAGCATTTGAACGCGGAGGAGTTGATCCCGACGAGGGCGTGAAGGTGACAAAAGTGATCGTCATTGCGAGTGACGGTGAAGACCAAGAGCCCGGGGCTCTCGACACCGCGCAAAAGTTAGCGGATAAGGGAATTAAGATTTTCACTGTTGCGTTTGGTACTGAGAAGGGCGCGCCAATTCCGAGTCGCGATGAATTCGGAAATTTGCGCAGCTATCGAAAAGATCGTGAGAATCACGAAATTTTAACTAAAGTTGATGATTCAGTATTGAGATCAATTGCTCAAGCGGGTGGTGGGAGTTTTTATCACGCAACTTTTGGCGGCAACGAAACAAAATTAATTCGCGAAGATATTAATAAACTTCAAAAAGCTTTATTCGACAGTCAGGTATCTGCGACCTATGAAGAAAAGTTTCAAATCTTTCTGTGTTTAGGATTGTTCTTTGCACTTTTAGATTTTTTAATTGGAGAAAAGAAACCAGGCGATAAAATATGGCGCGGTCGTTTTGAGACGAGGGCGACTCAATGAAGATAGCCTATAGACTCATAGTTATTTTAGGGACCATTGCGATTTTAGGCTTTGGCTTTTCTCAACGAGGCTTCGTGCTGGGGCTTTATCACAATAATCTGGGCCTTCAGAAGATCGCGGAGAAAATGAATTACGAAGCTTTGAGTGAGCAAATTACTGCTTTGAAGTATTTGCCTCTCGTGCCAGAAATTCACGTAAATCTTGGAGACCTCTATTTGATTAGTAAAGACTTCGAAAAAGCCGAAAAAGAATTTGGTACGGCTTCGCGCCTTGCAATGCAAAATCCAGAAATGAAGTTTGATGGGTTGTTTAATGCAGGCGTCGCCGCAACGGAGCTTAAAAATGTTGAAAAGGCACTTGGCTATTATCAGAGTGCACTCGATGTTAAATCTGATTCGATGGAAACGAAGACGAATATCGAACTTCTGGTTCAGAGTCAGGGTGGAAAAGGTCAAGGAGACGGAGAATCGGATTCTAAAGACGATCAAAAAGACGACAAAGGAAAACAGGGTGATCGTAATGACCCAAATCAGAAATTTAAAAATGATCCCCCTAAGAATCAGCCGCAGCCATATAAAGGTAAAGAAATTTCAAAAGAAAACGTAAATAAAATTCTTGAAGAGCTCAAGCAGCAAGAGCAAAATGTGAGAGCCAAATTTGAGAACCGAAATGTCCACGCTTCGAAGAACGAAAAAGATTGGTAGTATGAATCGATTTTTAGTTTTTTCATTCTTATTCTTTTTTTCTTGTTTTGTGCACGCCTCAATTACCGTGCAGGCGAGTGTTGATCGCAATGCCATGGATCCAGGCGATACATTTGAACTTCGAGTTGACGTGAATAGTGAGGGCGATGAAACGCCTTCAGTTGAAAAGGGTCCAGATGTTGCAGGATTTGAACTTGTCAACCAAGGGATGAGCACTTCCGCAAGGGCTGGAGTTGTCACCGGCGCCAACGGATCCCCAGAGTTTAAGCGTACGACTCAAACAACCTATAGCTATTTCTATCAAGCACTTCAGGTTGGTAAATTTAAAGTTGATCCAATTCAAGTTAAGGTGGGCGAAAAAACTTTTCACACCGCCGCGATTGCACTAACTGTTGAAAAAGGCGCCAGTGGCGCTTCAGATCGAATTGCAAAAAATCGCGCTGGCCGACGTGGTAATTCACGACCAAATCAAGCTCAGCCTCAGCCGCAATGGCAAGGCGATGATCAAGATGACGTCGAAGACCTTTTTAGTCAATTGCTGAAAAGACACGGGCTCATGCCAAACCCAGGCGGCGGTGGATTTCGAACTCAGCCATTCAATCCTCAAGACGCTTTTTTTATACAAGTCGAAGTCGACAAGGCCGATGTCTTTGCTGGCGAACAAGTCACCGCAGCTTGGTACCTTTACACAAGAGGAATTATCCGCGACCTGGATACACTTAAATATCCTGACTTAAAAAGCTTTTGGAAAGAGGATATCGAAATTTCGACCAATCTTAATTTCACTCAAGAAATAATCAATGGGATTCCATATCGAAAAGCTCTACTTGCATCTTATGCCCTTTTTCCGATTAAAGAAGGCGATGCACTGATTGATACTTACAAAGCAAAATGTTCGGTAATGGCTGATATGTACGGGTTTGGCAGCGGCAAGGCCTATACTTACACAAAGGTCAGTAAAGAAGTGAAGATTAATGTGCGTCCAGTGCCGGCAGACGGTCGACCGGCCGATTATTCTGGAGCGGTTGGAGATTTTAGAGTGACGACTAAAATTGACGAGCCAAATATTTCAACGAATCAACCTTTTTCTTTTCACATTCGATTTGAAGGAAAAGGCAACGCAAAGCTCATCGATCTTCCACCTTTTGAAGCACCTCAAGGAATTGAGCTCTACGATACCCAAAAAGATGCGAAGTTTTTTAAGAATGGAACCTCGTACAAAGACTTTACTTTGCTTCTCGTGCCAAGAAGCCAGGGAGATTTCGTTATTCCATCTGTGAGTGTTAGTATGTTTGATCCGATTAAGAAAGTTTACGTAACTAAAAAAACCGAACCTATTAAAATTCATGTTGGGATTGGGACTCAAGATCCGAATGTTAAAAATTCTCCTCTTCTACAGGGTTCTAGTTCGGCAGTGGCTCCAAAAGTAGAGTTCAAGCCTATTCTCGAGACAACCTGGCATGCGGCGGGATCTCGAAATAGAAAATTGGAGTTGATGATTTATGTTTGTCTTCTTTTGGCCATCTTGGCGGGACTTGCAATTAAAGCCCGAAGCGAATTGGGCTGGGGCGAAAAGAAGCGAGATCTCCTAAAGCAAATGCAGTGGAGATTTAAGCGGATTAGGTCACGCCTTTCTAAAATTAGTGCGCGCGAGGCGGCAGTCGAAACAACAAATGCTGTTTACTTTATTCTTGGACAACTCTCTGACGAGGGCGGCGCAACTCAAGAAATTGAAAAATTACTTTTACTGATTCCACCAAGTGTCAGAACCGAACTGGGTAGCGAGCTCAATAAATCGATTGAGAAATTGCAAATGTTAAGTTTTGCACCTGACTCTGTGATCGGCACTCTCAAAGAGCCCGCACAAGTTAAAAAATTAATTGCTGATATTGAAAAGGTGCTTGAAAAAGCGGTTATTCTTTCAGTCAGCGATTCGAGTCCAGGGATAGCGCCAGAAGCCCCAAAAAGCGTTTAAAAAATAGCGTGATTTGACTGGTGGTGTGGACTTGAGTTCTGGACATCCATAAGACCGGTAAATTTTCGATTGGTATTTTGAGCTTTTGGGCTCTTAAGACAATCTCGACATCTTGAATCTCTGAAGATCGAATAGAGCGGAATAGCGTTTGGGCCAAATTCCCTCGCATTGCTTTAAAACTACAAAAAACATCTTTTATCTCTATTCCTAAAAGCTGACGAATCCAAAAATGAGTTTGCAGTCTCAGCCAACGATCAAATTTGGGCTCGACTGTGCTCATCTTTTTGGGCTGAGTAAAGCGATCGCCTACTAAAATTTGAGACTCTGGATGGGAGTGAAAGTGGGTTAAGAACGCAATGATCTCGGACAAAGGTGATTGCATATTCGAGTCCATCAAAAAAACGAAATTGCCTTTAATAAGAGATGCGGCTCCTTTGAGATGGGATGCTGAAAGATGATCGGAATTAATTTGGGAGAGAGCAGGACTAGGGTTTATGAGAATCAGCTCGAAGCGAATGGGCATTTTCTTGAAAAAGCTCAAAATATTTTGGATCCCGTCTTGATTTGGATTTTTCAATAAAATGCTGAGATCGGGTGAATTTTCGCTCATGACAAGAATGCTAATCTAAGTTAGCCTTTTTAAAAAGGGAGTTCATGAATATCGTTCGAGATTTGCGAATTTATCAACAGACTCGCGAAAATTTTGGCCTGATTTGTGTACTCATCGTGGCCGGACTTTTGAGGTTTCTGTTTTTGACTCTTAAGGCTCCTCATTTTGACGAGGGCGTCTACGGATTTTTTGTTCAAGAAATTTGGCGAAAAGGTCTTTTTCCGTACGACCCATCTAATTTTCATGGTCCAACTTACTATTACGCCTTACAAGTTGCCGAACAAGTTTTTGGACGCGGTATTTTCGCATTTCGATGCGCGAGCGGAATTTGCTCGATGCTCACAGTTTATTATGTATGGCGCCTGAATCGGTTTTTTGGCGAAGTTGCAATTTGGGCCGCGCTCGCTCTTGCTGTCAGTCCTGCGGCGGTATTTTATTCACGCTATGTCATGCACGAATCCATGTTCGTTTTGTTTCAAGTATTGTTTGCGCATCACTATTTTAATTTTATAGATCGACCGAATCCAAAGTCGGCATGCGCAATCGGAATCTATACGGCTCTTCTGTTTGCAACTAAAGAGACGGCAGTTATTTTTCTGTTTTGTTTTTTGTTTTCAAGTCTACTTGTTAAATTACTAGAAAATTTGAATGCAAAGATGAACTTAGCTAAGCGCGCTCAGGATTTACTTCAATCCGTTCTCGGACCTGAAAAAGTGAATCTGAAATGGATATTATTAAGTATCGGGGCATTTGCTCTTTGTATTTGTTTTATTTTCTCTGGCTTGGGACAAGAGGGCGGACGTATCGCCGATTTCTTTCGGGCCTATACTTTTTGGACCAAAACAGGAACACAACATGCTTCTGGTCACGAAAAGCCATTTATCTATTGGTTTGAGCTTTTGGTGCGATACGAGTGGCCCGCCTTTGTTGGGCTGCTTGTCTCTCCTGTCATGATTATTCTTGGATCGAAGCCTGCAAGATTTTTTGGTTTCTTTGCTATCGGAAACTTATTGGCATACGCGCTTATTCCCTATAAGACTCCCTGGTGTATTTTGGGTATCACCTGGCCGCTCTATTTCCTGATGGGCTATGCAATGGCTGAAATGCGATCTTTTAAATTTGTACAGGCCATTGCAATTTCTAAATCCGAACTCAGTTCACAAACACATCACCGTTCGAAACGCTTAAGCTCTCTATTAGCTCTTGGGCTCTGTGTGGTTTCTCTTGGGATGGCGACACGTCTTAACTTTTTTCATTTTGAAGATTCGGCAGAGCCCTATGTCTATGTTCAAAGTTCGGAAGATATCAATTCGATTTCTGAAATTTTAAAACATCGAGTCCAGAATTTTCCAGAAGATATAAATATGAATATCTTAATTGGTTTGAAAACGACTTGGCCGTTTCCGTGGACGCTCTCAGATTTTACTCATCTTTCGTATCGTGAGATATTGACTGAAACTCCAGGCAAAGAGCCAGCTGCTGCCGCATTAGATCTCAAAAAATTGATTCAAGACTCAGACGTTATTATGGTCGACTTCAATGATGAGTCTAAAATAGAAAAGCAAATTAATCGAAAATATTTTAAAACATCGTTTAAAGTCCGCGATTCCTACAATTTGTGCACACTCTTTTTGAGCGCCGATAAGTTTCAATTGAGTGACCTAGCTTTTGCGCAAGCGCGAAGTCTCGGAGGAGAAACTTCGATTATTAAATTTTCGAGTGTTGAACCAAAATTTCAATTGAATGAGGGGGGTACTGAATGATTTTATTCGGCCTTCTTCATATTGCGATTAGTTCGCTGCTGGCCTACGGTTTGAGTGCGTTGTTTGGTCAGCTCAGCCAATGGATTTCAATTTTAAGCTTAACTGTATCGGTCGTGCTCACGGTCGTTTTGCTCGACTACGACTCGGTTGATTTCGTGAATTTGCGCTTAGGAGCTTGGCGCCAATCAATCCCCGGTCTTTTAGAAAAACTTGTTTTTGGCTATGTTGTTTTTGTTGGGCTCAGACATTTTCTATTTTTGTTTTATCAAATTGAAAACGAAATTCGAACTCTCCATCCCTATAATCTTGGGGATCTGCCTCTCCACGTTCAATATATTCGAAATTTGGCGGCGGGAGTCGACTTTCCGCCAAAGAATCCAAATTTTTCGACCGAAATGCTTCGCTATCCGTTTGGTATCGATCTTTACAATGCCTTGTGGGAATGCATCGGTGTGCCGATGTCAGGCCACCTTTTTATGGTCGGAATGTTCTGTGTACTAGCAAGTCTTGCTTGCTTGCGACTCGCGGGTGGCTGGCTTGCAATGGTCGCGCTCTTTTTTAGTGGTGGCTTTATTGCCATGACAAGAGCATCACCCCAAGAAGTTCAGGCCTTACTCGCATGGAAAAATTTGTTTCTTTCCATGTTCATTACGCAACGAGGCTTTATCTGGGCTCTGCCAGTTGGCGTTTTGATTATTTATTTTCTGGTTCTCGGTGCTCGTAGAAAGCCAGAATTGCCTGTTCACCCGAGAACCCGACTCATCATGGGGATCTTGTGGGCAAGTCTTGCCTTTTTTCATTTGCATACGTTTTTTGTATTAAGTCTCATGATCTTTTTAAGTAAAGCTTATGATTTTCTTTTGAGGAAATTAAAGTGGTCTGAGATTCCTTCGACAATTAAAAAATATTTTTTCGTCTGGATCTGGCCTTTCACAGTCGGTAGCTTTTTCGTTTTGCTCTCACTTGATTTTTTTAAGGCTCCAAGCGTAATGCATTGGCATTGGGGTTGGACGATTGAGCCTGGTCAAAACTTTTTCTCGTATCTCTCAGTTAATTTTGGCGCGTATTTACTTTTATTTGGCGGCGTCGGATTTTATCTTTTTCGGCATCATCTCAAAAGTCTTTATTTTGAATTTATATTGAACGCATTTTTATTTGCGTTCTTCTTCAATTTAATGTTGGCGCCTTGGGGCTGGGACAATATTAAGATTTTGGTTTGGCCATATTTAGGGCTCGCTATCTTGTCTTATGAAGTCCTCCGTAAGCATTGGACGGCGCTCACGCAAGTTCTTTTACTATTAAGTCTGTCTTACGGTGGATTATATGCGTTATGGGAGCCACAATTTTCGCTCGCGCAGCATATTACGATCTATTCGACGGGCGATGTTGCAAAAGCGAAAGCGGCAACGCAAGATCTGCCGATCAATGCGGTTTTTGCAGCAGGCACCACTTATAACCACGAACTCACGGCTCTAGGACGCAGTCGAGCAATGGGTTATGAAGGACATTTGTGGGGTCACGGGATTTCTTATGCTGAAACCAAAAGAAAACTGCTCGCACTTATGGAAGGTAGCGAACACTGGCTCGAGATGGCTCATGATCTCAAAGTAAATTATATTTACTGGGGACCAAGAGAGCGTCAAGAGTTTGCAGCGACATCGAAAGAGCCTGCGTGGAAGTCGCAGCTCAAAAATGTTTCGAGAGTCAAAGACTACGAGATTTATGAAGTACCTTGAACAAATGGGTGAGAGATGAAGATTCAGAAATTTATATTCGCAAGCTTAACGATGTTTTCTGCGGCTGCGTATTCTGCCATTGAGCCGTTAAATTTAAGTAGCGAAGATAACTTAAATGCTGGCCGATGGATGTACGCCTCTGCGCCTGACGCTGAAATAAAGAAAATGAAAGGTTCGATTCAAAGTCTCGCTCGCATAAAACGCGCGCAGATGACTTCAAAGTATTCGGACTGTGTGAGTGAATCGCTTAAGGCTTGGTCCAAATTTAAGGGGCTTGATCCTTGGCTGATGACGGTTCGTCTAGACTGCGCGACTCATCTTGTCTCTCAAAACAATAAGCTGATAGGGCAGCTGATTTCAACTCTTACTGTTTTAGATAAGTCTCCGGATTGGTCGCTTTCAGGGCCCTATTCGACGACTTTACGGACCAGTTCGATCGATGCGCGGCTTTTGATTATTGAAATCTTATCGAAAACCAATCGTAAGGCTGCCTGGGAAAGCGTTGAAAACCTTCAGGCGCGATTTTCGTGGTTCAATGAAGCGACTCGCGCTCGATTTTATCGCTTGATTGGAGAGCTCAGCTTTTCTGATCAGAAATTAGAAGGGGCACGCGAATATTTCTCAAGAAGCTTGAAAGAGGTCGACTCCGAAGATTTACGAAAACGCCTTGGTCAAATCGATGCGGCCCTCACACTCAAAAAGCCAAAAAAATCAGATAAGCCAGTTGCTTCGGAAAAAGAAGCAGACAAACAGGCAGCACCCGGCACTTCGACAGATGTGAATGTTGCGAAACAGACTTTATCAAGTCTCTCAATTTATGAAGTCAATGTGCTCAATGAGCAAAGTTCAGAAGAGCAAGAGCTTGCGACGCGAATTACTTTTTTTCTTAAGGGCGGAGACTTCTTGGGTGCCGCAACTGAAGGCGTCAAACTCATACATAAGTTTCCTGGGAGTACACGTGCAAAATGGGCACAAGAACGTATCATCGAATCTTATTTGAGCCTCGCCGAACGCAGTGAGGACAAAAATGATAAATTTGATAAGTATGAAGTTTTAAAGCATAGCATTTTACTGCAGATGCTTTCTGTCGATTCAGAACGTCAGTATGAGTGGGCAAAGACTTTAAATTCGCGAGGATTTAGTGTTGAAGCACTTGATCTCATCAAAAAGGCAGTAGCCCATGTCGAATCTTCAAATCGTAGTACCAAATTTTTAGAGCTCGGCGCACACGCGGCCTATCTGCTCGATCGATTCAATGAGGCTTTAGTTTTTTACAATGAATTGATCTTAAAACACAGTGGAACGCCCGCTTTTCGTGAAGCGCTTTTCAAATCGGCGCTCATTTATTTTAGGCAAAAAGATTATCCTCAAAGTGTGAGCCGACTCGAGCGTCTCTTATCTGTTCCGCAATCTGAGAACTACGAATTGCAAGCTCGTTATTGGCTATGGAGAAGCATGCAGAATTTGAAATCCGAGCGAGCGGATGATCAGGCACAAGTTTTAATCGAAAAATTTCCGCTCAGCTATTATGGATTGAGAGCACGAATTGAAAAGAACGATGGTTTCTTTGAAATGAAATACGAAAAAGCTGCAAA
>JAYUEB010000682.1:0-3184 GCA_043739525.1 Bdellovibrionales bacterium | reverse complement strand
CGTACAAGACTACCCAATTCCAAGCATTATCGTTTCAGACTATGCGTTTCCTGGAGTGAGTGAAGAAATCATGTTCGGAACTGCCAATCAACACATTCAACTTTTTGCTGAACAGATGATTCCAACTTCAAGTTCACTTTCAACTCAGACCGCCGACCAAGAAATCACTCCAGGATTTTACGCCGAGGGTATCGAATTGCGAACCCCACTTTTTACTAAAGAAATGATTGGTGGATTTTACGTTGGCCATTACAAGTTTTCAAACTTGCCAGGCGCTGTTGCCAGCCAAAGCGCTCTCTATGGAAATACCGTCTACGAAACCGGCCCAAATTCTTCTCAGTTCGTTTATCAGTTTGAAGGAATTTTTACCGGCGGAGATCTTGAGTGGCGTGCCAATCGCTATTTAAAATTCACTATAGGTGAGCACATCATCAGCAATAGCAATGCACCTATCGATTCAAGATTTGGTCAAATTACTGAGGCCAAAATCGAATACAAAGTAAACTCAAATCTAATCATCACCCCGGTATTCGAAGCCTTCTTCAATGAGTCAGATTCTTCACCGGCGTATTTCAACGCTGCTGAATACGGCCACAATAATATGGAAGGCTACGGTGGCCACATCAAGATCGACTTTCCGAAAGAGCATTTCGCTGCGAAGGCCGACTATTATAATGCCACTCTTATCAATGTGAATTCGAGCCAGTACAATCAACAATTTATCTTTTTGAGGTTTGTGACCGAGTATGGAAACTCTAAGCTTTTTGAATAAAAATAAAATCACCTGGACATCTGTGATTTTCAAAAGCGTTTTGGCGGCTTTGCTGTCGGCGAGCTGTATTCGGCCTGCTCATAAATCACCAGACGCGAACTCACTCGATGCTCAAGAAGAAGCCCTTGCGACTTTTACATTAAGAGAAACAACTGCGACTCTCCAAGAGCAAGATATTGATCCGAGTTTTAATATTCCTACCTCTCGAAAGCTGACTTTTAACGCCTGCATTCAAGACAAGAGAACTCTTGAGTCTGTTATTGGTCACACCTTTCGAGTTGAAGGCGGCGATTCAGTTAAGGATTTAAAAACAAATATTTCAGGTTGCCTTGTGTGGTCTGAGATTATTCCGTTTAATTTTTTCGCAAAGTCGACTTTTGTTGCCCAGCAAAGAAAAGTGATCGCAACCGGCATTCACTCAGGCCGTCGTACAATGAGATTTGCATTTCGCCCTTGGGATATGTCTGACAATTATATCGATCTGAATTTTAATCCTAAGAAAATTGCCGATCGCGACCTTGTTCCTCTTGAAAAGGCTTCAGACGCGATACTTGGCAAGCTTGATAATAGTCAAAAAGTAAAGCTTCCGACTTGGCCTGATTCTCTCAGTATTCAATCGATTGCTGTTGAGGTTTCAAATAAATCAAGCAAGATGAAACTTCACTCAGAGATGGCTCCCTCAATTTATTTGACCAATTCAAGTGGTAAGGTGACGACATTTCCACTCACAAATGGTCTTTTTGACTACAATATGTATTTTGTAGTCGAATCTAAACCTGGTGATATGTCAGCGAAATCAAGTGACAATAAGAAACTGGTCGTTTTTGAAATCCATTCGAAAAAACCAGTCAAAATGAATAACCTCAAACTTCAACTAGATGAAGTCGTCGAATATGCGCGCACTCTTTATCAAGGCGAATTGAGATTAGCACTTCAATTGATACCGGCAAATGCACCCGAATCGCTAACAGCCTTTCACGGGGTGTATACCCTCGGAGATTCAAGTACGCTGGTAGGCGGATTTAGCCCTAAATTGATCGACGGAATGAACAACGTCACTCAAGATTTTCAAATTACAAGTTATCTCAATGGCGCTTTTAACCAAGACGGTTCTAAGCTTGTTCTCAACCAATCGAAACTGGATCATGCACAGGCGACTCTCACTGAGCGAGAGAGCTTAAATATGGTTGAAATGAGATCCTTCAACATTCAAGAATCTCCATGGAGTTTTGGCGCGTCCTTTGATGGTCAATCTCAAAAGGAAAATCAGCAATTTGTTGATCGCGACCTCACGTTTAAAGCTTGCATTACAAATCCAAACGCGAGCAAAACACCTATTATTGGCGAGACTTTTGAGATTCAATCTTTTACGGGCGTGCCGATTAAGCCTATAACAACCACAATTGATAATGGCGGCTGTCTTATCTGGGTTGAGACATTTAAAAATATTTCTTACTATTCTCATGAAATTCCAAAAGAGGGAATGATCGTCATTAGCAATAAGGGAAGCCAACTCCGATTACCTGTTGCGATTGATCCACTCAATCCTAGCCCAATGTTTGATTTGAGAATGGCTGCAAAAAGACAAGAAGTTGCGAATCTAAAGGCAAGCGCTACGAATAGAAAAATCAGACTCAATCTCAGAAATTTCGCGATGGCTCCTCGAGGCGATCAAGTTTTCGCGATTGATCGAAATCTGAACCTCGATACCTCTCAAAGTTTCAATTTCGACCTAGCAAGCGTAAAAGTCAGACGCTCAGATAGAATAGATAACACTCAAGCCGAAGCTTTGCGTGACGGCTATTACTTATTGAGAGTCGGAATCGAAAAGTATTATATTGATCACTTAAATACTGAGAACTGCAAGACCCCTCATAAACTCGATAATGGAAAGATCGATGGCTGTGAACGTCGGCATATTACGACCTCGCAGAAGGTCGTCCAATTTATAGATGGACATATTCAGGACAATATTCTCACTTTTTTCTTCACGGACTGGAGATTCCTGAGAGTCATCAATAATATTTTAGTCGAACTTTACCCAATTGATTTTTCTAAGTTCTCTGCCAAGGATCTAGACAAGCAAATGGCGGCGCTCAATGTTGAATTTTCTGGAATGTCTAAGTCACCCGAAGCCATTGCTAAGTTTGATTCACTTATTGATAAGACCTCGGATATCTATTCGCCAGAGAATTTTGTCGGCCAAGTTGTACCTCTTGAGCAATTCAATTATGACTCGACCCTTTACTATAATAACGAAGTCAGACGACAAAATTCATGCGAAACCAAATCTTGTGGCAAAGGCTTTCAACCGGTTGTTGAGTTTGATGCCTACGACTCGAACCCGGAGACAGCTAAATTTAGACTTGGCAATTACCACCTCATCGGCACGAGCGTTGAAGATTTAATGAA
>JAYUEB010000681.1:0-3190 GCA_043739525.1 Bdellovibrionales bacterium | reverse complement strand
ATTACTCAGGTCTGCGAATAGGCGAATCTTACGCGCTAGAGGGTCATCATCTTCTTCCAAATGGTACAATTCGAGTGACTGGTCAGGTTGATAGAAATGGCGTTCGGAGGCAAACAAAGACTAAAAAACCACGACTGGCCTATATTTTTCCAGAGGGCATTGAGGCTTTTAAATATTGGACTCAGGCGAGCGAAAAGGAAAAGGCCACAATCAATAGAGATGAAGCCTCACGAAAGCTAATGAAAAAATACAGTAAGATTGCATTTCCAAAAGATTCAACGAAATATCTGACCTTCCACGGTCTTCGCCACTGTTATGCGATTAATCTTCTGAACAGAGGAATTTCGATGAGCCTTGTAGCTCAGTCGCTTGGGAACACTTTGTCGGTTTGCCAGCAATATTATGTCGGCTTCGAGCTGACAAACGACTCGATTGAAGCCATCCATGCCATTGTCGGAAGAAAATAGATCAAATATCCACTAAGCAGATTTTTTCTTTAAGTTGCGCATAGTGTTTGAGTCACTTTGATGCTCCTCGCCGGCATTCGAAAAAATATTCCTAGAGTTTGCATTGGTAATCTCGACCCCGCCGGGAAGCTTTGCTCGACGGCCATCTTTGATGATTGAATCCATTACTGTTGTCAGATACTCAACTTTTACTCCCCTCGGGGCAGTATGGTCGTAGTCGCCTCGACGTAGTAAACGAATCAATACTTCATGGCTGAGGTCTTCTTGATCAGCCTCAGAAAAGAGAGGAGAAGATCCAAGATTTGAATAAGCTCGTTCCTCAAGAAATTTGCGGGTGATTTTACTAAGACTCTGAAGGATCCATTCCAACTCAGTTTTCGGCTTTGCATTTTTAATCAGTTGTTCTTGAACCTTGCGAAGCTTGCTCAATTCCGCTTCGGTGACGAATCGCTTATCCGATTTTAGGGATCGGCGAATGCTAAGAATTAAGGAGTACGCACTTTTTGAAAGACCAGTCTTGGACCCTCCATGAACATCCCGCATTGCTTGATATTGCCGATGCCAACTTTTAGCGGATAGTAAAGACCCAAAAAGTTGATCCATCTCGAAAACTTCACGGGAAAAAATTGCGACCTGATCGCCTTTAAAGAATCCTTCTGTAATCATTTTTTCAATTTTGGCTTCAATGGCTTTGGACCATTTATATTTTTGAAGCAGATCGAATAGGGCAAAGTATTCGTCAGACTGGGTCAGCCGACTAAACTGCTCATTAATTTCACTCTCAACATTGTCATCATTTGGTTTCTTGCCCATTTCAATCTCCAATCAAGCACATGGTTTTCTACTCTGCTTTTATCGGTATCTTTAAGGTTTAATTGAGCGGTCCCTAGGGCGAGCCGTGTATCACTTTGAGTCTAAACAGGCGCTACCTTCGATTTCCTTCGGTTTTGATTTCCCATCGTACAACATTCTAGACGCGCAGATGGAGTTTCGGTCGTGCTCTATTTGTGCCTACAAAAATACGACCATAAACTAGGAGGCCATATGGCCAAGCAAAAGAAAGTGGTTAAGGCAGAGACCAAAAGTTCTGCCAAGTCGAAGAACTCAGTTAACGTGGCAATTAAAGCTCAAATGAAGCATTGTCATGACCGTATTGAGGAACTCCTTCGCGATCCTGTCTTGATGGAATTTGAGTCGCGTTATGTTCGCGACGTCGGATTCACATTCAAGGCTCTCTATGACATGCGAAAGACCAAGTGTCTTACCGCGGTACGAGAGGTATGGGACCATATGGGCGCTCAGGAACTTAAAGAGGTAGAAAAGATTCCTCATACTGATGGCCTAGATGACGGGGGAGCGTACGACTTCTATGACTCGATCAAATTAGAAATCTGAGATTTGTCGAATTGAGCTCACGGACGAGCTACTCTTTTTACGGTAGATTACCGTTGGCCCAGGCAGTCTCAAGGTGCAATCGAGACGTGGAATTGGTCAGAATATTCTGATTACTGATCGCTACTTGAAGAACTGAGCGCGCGGCCATTTCAATTCCCAGTTCATATTTTGGTAATTCTGCGGCAAAGTTGGTTCCGAGGGTGGCTCTCAGGGTATCAGCAAACGGCTTTCCGTGTACGCAGTCGGAGCGTACTTGATATGCTTCCTCAAGAATTGGCCCAATAGAATTCATATCAATCCCTAGAGGACACGAAAAGTTTTGAGGTAGAAGTTGCTTTGTTCTCCGAGCGAATTCAACTTTGCCGGTTCTGATTGGTAAGGCGACTATGGTTTCGATAGCTCGTACAAAGTTCGGGATTCGGAAATCTAGTAAGCCATCATGAAAGCCGTTCCACAATGCCATTAAGCCAAGTCCGACGAGAGAATCTTTGTGGTTGGAAACAAGCTGTTCGATAGCAAGAAAATTTGTCTTCCAGGCATCGAGAATAGTTACGTTGGCGAGCAGCTGACGTTGCCACTCCCAAATTGGCCCGCTGTCGTAATATCCTGAATGCCTCCACAGCTCCACTCGGCCTGCGTCTCGGATATTTTTAAATTTCAAATCAGTCCCGATAATTTCACCCGCACCAGAAAGTTGATGGGCATTCTGGCCAGAGTTTTTCCAGGGACCCGTTAAAAGGAGCGAATGATAAAGATGATTTAGTTGATCCTTGAGCTGCTCATTTTCGTGGTCAAGAACATCTGGCCGTGTACTTTCCATCCAAGCCACACAAATTAAAGAATCTCGTTGAGTGATGTCGTCCCAAAACAATGAGCCGAGCCACTCTTTCCAGATTTGGTTTTGGTCCGTTTCCAGAAAGTCTTTGAAAGACCCGGAAGTAACAAAAGTATTTGCATTAAATTGATAATGAGCCGTGAAGTCAGGGAAAGGAAAAACTCGCGGAAAGATAAGGGCTGCGAACTTAATCTGCACCCACGGCCTTTAGCGCCAACTCATAGGCCTCGGTTCTGTTAATCTTAGAACCAAGTTGTTGATGAAGATCGTAAAGATATTTGGCCTGGGTCAGTGGATCCCAGGAAGAGTAATTCACCAAAGACTTTTTCAGTTTTGATTTTTTAGTTGAATTTTTTGTTTCGACAATTTTCATTTACATCCAACTTTTTGGTTCCTTAAAAAGTTGGTGCCCGGGACTGGACTTGAACCAGCACGCCCTTTCGAGCGCTAGCACCTCAAGCTAGTGCGTCTACCAATTTCGCCACCCGGGCAC
>JAYUEB010000680.1:0-3192 GCA_043739525.1 Bdellovibrionales bacterium | reverse complement strand
TTCCCGGCTTCAACAGCAGTGATTTAAGTTAGCGACGAAATATTTCCTCACATCTAAATATTTCGAATGAGTTCGATCGCAATATTTGAAGTAGATTTTTTGATGCGGGTTGATTCTCCAATTTCGAATAAGATACTTTGGCTGAAACGATTGAATAGGCAAACGCCACAACCTGAGTAAAAGCCTCTTTTGCTAGATGTTCGCTTGGAATACTTTCCGAAATTGCTTTCAAAGTTTTGTAAGCTGTATAGCCGACGGATTTATTCCCGACTGCTGAGACTAATGCCTCTATAACGGAAGGATTTAAGGTTCGCATATTCAACATGTACTCGAAAGCTGCATGTCTCGCGAATGAGGGCCTAAAATTTGGTCGCTTTTTAGTCGCGCTTTTCTCATCTGATGCAAACATCTCAAAAGATTTACTTTGGGTAGCTTTGATTAATGCGATCTGTACTTTCGGCTCATGTGAATCGCCTCTGAGAAGACCTTCTATTGCACCCGTTACGTCCGAGTGAGTGTCGATTATTTTTACCCAGGCGTCGACGAACATTATATCGCTCGTTTTTATACGAGACGCCGCCTTCTGGGCGACCAAGCGACCCTTGGCAAGCTCATTGGCTAAAGTTGTGCGAGTAAAGACATCTTTAATTTCTGTTAGTGAAAGCAATAACGCCGCATCGCTACTACCGCCAACGACCTGCATCGCGAGCGTACGTTGAAGTGTCGGTAAGTCTTTTGAATTGAGCAGCTCAAGGGAGTTGTAGACTGAATTATTTTTCTTTCTATTTAGGACAGAAACTAAATACATCATAGTTTCAGCATCAAGATAATGGCCTTCAAAATACTCATCTTTCGAAAATTCTGTAAGGTCTTCACTCAATCTTTTCACTAAAAAAAAGTGCTCGACAGAAGGATATTTTGAGACGACTTTTTGCAATTCGAGATTTTCTTGGGCTGCATCGGAAATCTGTTCAGCGAGAAGAACCTTTGTTTCTACATCGAGGTGTACCCAGTGAGCCAGGAGTTTGGCGAAAAATTGTGATTCGTCTTGTGAGCTAATGACTCCAATTGATTTCGCATATCCGGTGAGCAAGAGAGTCTCAGCTAGTTCTAAATCTATTGTTCGCTGTGAATTTTGTTCGCGATCTGACAAAAGCCTTTGCTGTAGACCTTCAAGTAGATTTTTAATACCATTCGGAAAACTAACCGCTTCGGAGTTTTGAATGAGGACGTGCTGGTTCACGATGATATCAATTTCGTATTCGCGTGATAGATACTCAAAAACATCGCGTCCGGCAAGTTGGGCTGCATGTGATATTTCAGTCATAAATTTCGTATCCTTAACCTCGGGCCAATTGATAATTCTGAGATTTTTTTTATGCTTGATTTTAAGGTTTAAAACGAGGCCTTCTCCGGTCGCGTGGGCTGTTGCAAGTTGAATATTCTTAGATGCATAGGCGCCACGTCCCCATACAGCCATTCCTTGATCAGCTTTACTAATAAAAAGTCCTTGCCGTAAAATGGCCATGGCCTGATCCAGGCTAGGTACGCCATGATAAATAAAACCATCATTTGTATGAGTCTGAAGGTAACCCCTGCGTAATTCGCGTTAGCTTCGGAGCTTGCGCGCTAGCGCAAGCGGTGTGAGCGGCTGTCGACCAGCGGCGATCTCTTTGAGAGCGTCAATAAGGTAAGTACGAGGATCGATTTCGTTTTTCTTGCAGCTTTCAATAATGGTGAAGATGGTCGCCGCAGTTTCGGCGCCGGCGTAGTTACCCGAGCCATAATAGTTTTTTCTTCCCATCACGGCATGGCGGATTGTGCGCTCGGCTTCGTTATTGGATAGCGGGATTCGAGTGTCATTCAAAAATAATGTGAAGCCAACCCAACGTTTTTGTAAATATAAAATCGCTTTTCGTTTCTGATTGCGATCGCGACTGTTAGCAAATTCTTTTACGAGTAATATTTTTAAGCTCTCAATGACTGGTGCGCTTTCATTTGTTCGCAGCACTTTGAGTTCCTCAAAGTTTCGCGCCTTTCTGTCGATCGCAAAAAGTTTATCAATATGATCTAAAATCGGCGTTATACTCGGGTCGTGGTCTTCAAGCGGATAAAATTCGCGCCTCGCGTGTGCCCAGCAGTACGCGTGGGGTATTTGTAGTTCGGCCAACACCTTGTCATAGCTCGGTAAGCCATCCGTCACAACGGGGCCGTTGTAGTTTGCAAGCTTTTCGGGAACGACTTTCGCCGATCGTGTGGGTTCGTAAAAATAATAACTTCCACAGCGGTTGCTGATGACCCACATGTGGCCATCTTTTTCGTTCTTGTTCAAAATATTCCACGGCGTCTCATCCACATGAAGAGCGAGATCACTCGTCAGTAGATCTTGTTTTAAAATGCAGGCCTGGGTCGATTCTAAACTCGCAGCCGCAAGTGCCGCCAGTCGAGAGAGCGTCGAGCTCTCAACACCTGTTAGGCCAAGGGATTCCATTTCGCGTAACTGCCTCTCAAGCGGCATATGGCTTATATATTTGTCGGCGACCACACTTGCTACGAACTCAGTCGTGTAGTTCATTCCTGGTAACAACGAGTCCGGCCCTTTCGCCGTTAAAATAACGTCCTTACCTCCATCAATGAACTCTGGCTTTAATTTATACTTCTTCTTGCGATGGATCTCTTTGATATAGCTTCGCTCGATGATCTGGATTTTGGTCACTTCATCGAAGCTGCCGGGGATTTCGTCCCATTGGGAGCTTGAAGGATTCGGCAGACCTCGATCAGCGCTCTCTGTTTTAAGAGAGTCCTCATCAACGTCGTGTTCGATGATTCGCTTTTCAATATTTTCCCAGCGGTCTTTTAATTTAACGCCCTTTTGGTCTCTCAGAACATCCGTCGGGAATGCCGATTGGCTAAAAATCTGAGCCTCGATTTGGCTCTTGTCTCTCGGTCGATCACTCGCTTGGGGGCGATCCTCTTTGCTACGACCATAGAGAGTGCGTCTTAATAATTTAACCTGCTCTTCGATTCGCATTGCCTCTTGATCACGCGCAGCCTTGGCAAGCTCAGCCTTTTCGACTCGCATTTCAAGCTTCTCGTTGTGCTCCATCATGGACGCGATTAAAGCCGCAACGAGTTCCGGGCTTTCTTGCTTTACGATTTGCAATATTCTTTCGCGACTTACTTGGCTCATTT
>JAYUEB010000679.1:0-3196 GCA_043739525.1 Bdellovibrionales bacterium | reverse complement strand
ACTTTGGATACGACAAAAGAAAACTTTTCTCGTTTATTGGATTAAATCTTGCGGCGCAATAATGAATTAGCCGTGGAAAGGTACTTACGTCTTTATATTTAATCCATCCGATAAGAAGTAGAGATGGAAAATCTCTTGGGACTCGTTCATGGTATTGACTATCTTTTAAGCTTTTGTCTCATAGGTTTTGCTTTATTTTACTATTTTATTCTCCCATCCGGTGGAGTGGTCGCCGTGGGTCTCTTTTCTGACTTTGTCCAAAAATTTCGCCTGATTGTCGGTTTGGCTTTTGTAACTTCTTTTTTTTGGACGATTCTGGTCGCTCATGAAATGGCCGAATCCTGGCAGGTTCAAGAGATTTGGAATGCAATGACGATGACTCGTTTCGCGCACGTTTGGTACATAAAAATTATTTTATTGCTTCTTGGTTTCATATTCGCAAAAAAGGTGGCGCTTTATCGACACGGCTATCTCCTAATAAGCATTTTTGTTTTATCATTGCCACTATTTTCGGTTTTCACCGGCCATGCATATTCGATAGAAGAAAACAGGTTACTAAGAATTCTTTTAGATTTAATCCATTCAGTTTCAGTTGGAATCTGGACGGGCGGACTCATCGCTTTATATTTGTGGCTTAGTAGAAGATCAAAAAATTTGATTGGCAACTCAGAGACAAGTTATAAAGTCGTCACACGTTTCTCACATTTTGCAATGAGTGCTACTGCCGGGATTTTGCTTGCAGGATCTTTTATGGCATATTTGTCAGGCGTCGACATAAGAGATCCGCTTCAGTCTCCTTATAGCGAGATAGTTTTCGCAAAACTCTTTATCTTCTTTGGAACTCTCGGCCTTGCCTCGATCAATCAGTTCATACATCTTCGAAACGGACGCTCAAAAGAAGAAATCAAATTCGCGAAAAATATAAAACGCGAAGTTGGATTTGAAATGTCGCTAATAATATTTATTTTTATCTTAGCTGGATTTCTAAGCCGAACGGCCTTGCCCGGTCCCTAGAACTCATAACTTTGCTGCTCGAAGTCTAAGTGCGTTTGCAATTACTGAAACAGAACTCAAGCTCATCGCGAGTGCGGCAATCATTGGGCTTAGTAACCAGCCAAAAACGGGATAGAGAACTCCGGCAGCAACTGGGACACCAAAAGTATTGTAGACAAAAGCGAAAAATAAATTCTGCTTAATGTTCGCAATTGTCAATTCGCTAAGCTCTCTGGCTTTTACAACTCCCTTTAAATCACCCTTGACTAAGGTTACACCCGCGCTCTTCATCGCGATATCGGTGCCCGTACCCATTGCGATACCCACGTTTGCTTGCGCTAGCGCCGGAGCATCGTTAATTCCGTCACCTGCCATAGCAACTATTTTTCCTTCGGATTGAAATCTTTTAACCACTTCAACTTTCTCGATTGGAAGTACATCAGCAATCACCTCATCCACTTTAATTTTTTGAGCAACTGCATTGGCTGTCTTCTTGTTGTCACCTGTTACCATGACTATTTTTAAGCCCAATTTCTGAAGATTCTGAATAGCCTCAACACTTGTTTCTTTAATGGGATCTGTAACTCCGATGAGGCCAGCAAGATGTCCTTCGACTGCAACAAACATTACCGACTGTCCGTCGTCGCGAAGCTTATCCGCCATTGACTGCGCGGTTGATACGTCAATATTTTCACTTTGCATAAGTTTAAGATTGCCGACGCTCACTTTTTGACCTGAAATTTTTCCTTCTGTGCCCATTCCAGTTATTGATTTGAACTCGTCCGCATTTTGAATTGAAATTTTTCTTTCTTCCACGCCTTGGACAATTGCCGCCGCAAGCGGATGCTCGCTTTGACGCTCAAGACCTGCGGTCAATTGCAAAAGTTTTTCTTCAGTCATTTGTCCAAATGGAATAACCGAGACAAGCTTAGGTCTACCTACCGTAAGCGTTCCTGTTTTATCAACGATGAGAACATTTACTTTCCTCAGCAATTCTATTGCTTCGGCGTCCTTGAATAAAACACCCAATTTAGCAGCTCGACCAGTTGCAACCATAATTGACATAGGTGTTGCGAGGCCCAAGGCACAAGGGCAGGCAATAATCAGTACCGCAACTGCATTGACGATCGCGTACGCAAGCCGTGGCTCTGGCCCCCATATTCCCCAGACAAAAGCTGTCGCGATGGCTACGGCGACTACAGCGGGAACAAAGTAAGCAGAAATCTGGTCTGCTAATTTCTGAATCGGAGCTCTTGACCTCTGGGCATCAGATACCATCTGAATAATTTGTGACAGCAGTGTCTCTTTCCCAACCTTTTTTGCTTCAATCAATAGTGATCCGGTACCATTCATTGTCGCTGCTACAACTTTTGAACCAGGCGTCTTCTCTGTAGGAATAGACTCGCCGGTCACCATCGATTCATCAACCGCACTCGATCCTGATTCGACAATTCCATCAACAGGAATTTTCTCGCCCGGTCGGACTCTGATTTTATCGCCAGCTAAAATGAGATCAATTCCGATCTCTTGTTCGGACCCATTGGGAGAAATCCTGCGTGCGGTTTTCGGAGCTAGCTTTAAAAGAGCCTTTATAGCCGCTCCTGTTTGCCCCCTTGCTTTCAGTTCTAAAACTTGACCCAGAAGTACTAAAGCAACAATCACCGCAGCAGGTTCAAAATAAAGACCCAGCTGCCCGGTCATTGGATCTCTAAAGGAACTTGGAAAAATATCGGGAAAGAAAACTGCCACAAGGCTAAAAAGGTAGGACACGCCCACTCCAAGGCCTATAAGTGTAAACATATTAGGACTTTTATTTTTCAATGATTGCCAAAATCTTTGGTAAAAAGGCCAACCCGCCCAAAGAACGATAGGTGACGCCAATAAAAGTTCGATATAATTGAATGATGCTTGGATAGTTGCAGAGTGAATGAGGTGTCGCCCTCCCATCGTAATAAATAAAAGCGGAAGACTTAAGCCGGTTGCAACCCAAAATCGTCTGAGCATATTGAGATACTCTGATTGATCATGCTCACTGTCTGCCGTGATTGTTACCGGCTCAAGTGTCATTCCGCATATCGGGCAATGGCCGGGACCCACCTGACGGATTTGCGGGTGCATAGGGCAGGTGTATTCCACATTTTGAGAAGGCTTTGCGATCTGGTTTGGCTGTTTGGTTAAAAATGAGTTTGGACTGATGTCAAAC
>JAYUEB010000678.1:0-3202 GCA_043739525.1 Bdellovibrionales bacterium | reverse complement strand
GGCCTCTGAAAATGTTCTGCTCTTAAGCCATAAGATCCGTAGACAAATGTTCGGGGAATCTGCGCGCCCTTCGAGATTGCCCGCGTATATTGGCCACGATTCTATTGCCGCGCGGTTTCTAATGACATTACAGCAGACCGGACTCGTTAACCGCTACTGGCTTGAAAACGATCTGATGAGCAATCCGCTGGATAGCTACGACATTCTTGGATCAGCACGCGTTCACCGAATACCAGATGTTGTTTTTGATCTTAAAACATCAACTGGCGTGGTTCGCTGCGCTTATGAGGTTGAGAAAACCACGAAGACGCAAAGCCGCTATTCGAAAATTGGGCTAGCGTATCTGGACTATTCAAAAATCAATTTGATTCTTTTTTCCTGCGGCAGCCTTGCAACAGAAGTTGCCGTCAGCCGTGGGTTTCAAGGCAAATCCTTTACAGATGCGAACCGAGTTCCCGGTATTTTTCAATACCCAGATTTCACGGCACTGGGACTTAAAACAAAAATTCGGTTCGGCACGCGTGAGTATTCGATTCAGAATTTTTTAGAAGTCGTCACAAAGCAAATCGTCGCAGCGGAAAGTTCTAAAAGAAATCTAAATGAAAAATCCATTTCATTTAGAAACTCACCAGAAAGCGAGGCCGTATGAAAAAAATCGAAGAAAAATCAAAGACATGGGACCCACCCAACTCCGCCCCCTTGAAACAAGTTTCTTCCTGTCCACCCCCACCCAACGAGTACGTGGTTGAAGGTGGACAGGAACCAGGGGGCGGAGTTGGGTGGGAATACAAATTAGAAAATAATAATTAAAATAGGAGGTGGAGGTATGAAGGAGAATAAAGAACAGGAAACAAAAACAAACAAAGATGAAAACAATGAGACAGGAAAATTCATACGGATTTCGATTGAGGCAGATGAAGCGTTGTCTTCGTTGCATAAGGGCATCAATGGAAACACCGATGCTATTAAAATCACAAAGGTGATGCTTGCCAGCTACGTTCTTGAAAAGCATTGCCCAAGCTTTAGTGATGAGGACACTAAAACTTTGTATATGAGAAATGTTTCCGAAGTGGATCTTTTGCGGGTTGCCTATAAGCGAGCTATGGATTCGGGCCTCATTCCAGAAAATTTACGGGAAATACTCTTTGCAAACGCAGGCTTAACTCCTGGCTCCAAAAAAGTTAAAAAACCTAGACAATCAAACGGTAGCAATGCTACCGTTGACGAATCGGAGGCAAGTTGAAACCTCAAGAGTTTAAAAAAATTCGAGAGTCTTTTGGCTTAACTCAGAGTGAGTTGGCAGAGTGTTTGGGGTTGACCCAGAAAACTGTCAGCCAATACGAAATGGGTTTTCGCGTACCTGGACCGACTGTGCAGGTTGTGATGAAGACCCTTGATAGAGTTAAGCCAAATCAGTTCAAAACCCTTCTTGAGATTATGAAGGAAGTTGCGGACGAACTGAAGGTGGCCAAATCTAAACGGAACCTGCGTTGAGCAGGCGTAAGGAAAAGAAGGAATCAAAAACGATGACTCAGTTGCCTCCAATCACTGTTGAATATGTAGCAGACGAGTCATTGAACTCACGTCGCCGCAACGAGGAAATTGTTGAGATTCTTTATCAAATGATGCTTCATCAGCCAAAACGGGGGCGACCTCGCAAGGTGGAGAGTTGGGAGGATTCAGATGCCGCATAAAATTGGGGCGTACATACGAGTGAGTACGGAAGAGCAAGCGGCGGCTGTCGAAGGTTCCCTCGACAACCAACGATATCGCTTGAAAGCTTACGTTGATTCCAAAAATATTCAGGAAAAATCGTGGGGCAAGATCGTCGACTTTTATGTCGATGATGGTTTTTCTGCGAAAGACACGAATAGACCAGCTTACCAAAGAATGATGCTAGATCTGAAAAGTAAGAAGATCGACTTGATCTTGGTGCCGGACTTATCTCGCTTATCTCGTAACTTGCTCGATTTTTGTGGATTACTTGGTTTTCTTGAAAAGCATAAGTCCGGATTTCTTTCCATCAAAGAACAATTCGATACGAGTACCTCAATTGGTCGCATGATGGTTTATCAAATTATCACCTTGGCTCAATTTGAACGAGAGCAAACCTCTGAGCGCGTTGCGCTTGGTGCTCACGCCCGTGGAATGCGTGGGTTGCTTAACGGCGGTCGTCCGATATTGGGTTTTGATAAAGATCCAACTAAGCCAGGTATTTACGTTGTGAATCCGAGTGAGGCAAAAGTAGCTCGTAGAATTTTCGAACTGTATCTGGAACAAGGATCAAGATCTCGCACAATTCAGAAATTGAATGAGCTAGGAATCCAACCAAAGTGTGTCCCTACTTTAAAGGGAAATACACATCAACGGCATTGGACAGTTGAAAATCTTGGATACCTTCTCAGTAACGCTACCTACAAAGGACATCACGAGGTCAACAAACGTCGCAAGGCCCAAGAGCAGGAGTCCTTGAAGCCCCATCATCGTTATCAAGTGGTTAAAGCTCCGTGGCCAGCACTTGTATCGGATGACTTATTCAACAAAGTACAAGAACAACTTGAGACTGGGAGATCTATTGAACGCACGAGACTTCAGGGATCAAGCCCACGCCTCTATATTCTGTCTGGTATTTTTAAATGCGCCGAGTGCGGTGAGGCCCTCGTAGGCCAGTCTTATCACGGGTCCAATGCCGTCTATAGATACTATGGGCATACGACTAAAGGTTCTAAAAATGGATGTAAGGTTCAACGCGTATCCGCTGATGAGATTGAGAGCGCGGTCATTAAATATTTGCGCGACAGCCTTGTTGATTCCGCTCATCTCAAAAAGTTGCAAGAAAAATTGAATGTCCTCACGGCTAAATCGTCAACTGACTATTCAGAACAAAAAGAGTGTATTAAAAAAGAACTCGCTCTTGTTGAGCAAGAGGCGACCAACATCTTTAGAATGCAGGGACAAGGCAACTTTGGGTCCGATGTTTTGAAGATGATGTCTGAGCGGCTTGAAGTGATAGCGAAGCAAAAAAATCAATACATCGAAAGCTTAAAAATGTTTGAGTCTATGCAAAATGATGTTGTTGATGCTTCGGAATCAGCGCAATTCATTCGCTCGACAATTGTTGATTTTGAAAAGGGTTTTGATAAGGCCCCGATGGGACTGAAGAAGAGATTAGTTCGTAACACGCTTAAGCAAGTTGTGTTGG
>JAYUEB010000677.1:0-9615 GCA_043739525.1 Bdellovibrionales bacterium | reverse complement strand
GTTCAACCAAGGCTTGATAGAGATCACTCACTGCGACTGTAGCCTGAGGATAAGCCTTGCCAATCGCAATTAGGATTTTTTCACTTATATGGAGACGTATTGGATCGTGATTCAATTTCATACTTTAAGAGAATACTAAGGAATGCCAGCTCAGGTCAACTGACAGACAAGAATCTTGTCTTCGCGAACTCGCGTAATTTTTCGATTTCTTCAGCTCTTGAGTGGAAAAGCGGGATAAAATTCTTAATTTCAAGCAGCAATTTGTCAGTTGATATGGGCTTTTTCTCTCTCAGGCATTTCAGAAGGCTTGTCGTCAAAAACTGTTCAATTTCGGCTCCGCTAAAGCTCTCGGCAGCTGCAGCTAGTTTCGAAGCATCAATCACACCGTCTTTGAGTTTATGTCTTTTAATTTGAATTTGGATGATTTCAGAGCGCTCCGCCAAAGAAGGCAGATCTACAAAAAAGATCTCGTCAAAACGACCTTTTCGCAAGAGTTCAGGTGGCAAACGCGAAATATCGTTGGCTGTTGCGACTAAGAATACGCCAGGCTGCTTTTCTTGCATCCAGGTTAAAAAGACACCAAAAGCGCGATTACCTGCTCCACCGTCTGCTCCTGAATCAACCGACCCCATGATTTTTTCAATTTCATCAATCCAAAAAACACAAGGTGCCATCGCATCGACGATTGCGGTGGCCTTTCTAAAATTCTTTTCAGTTTCGCCAACAAACTTATCAAAAAGCCGAGAGGCATCAAGCCGCACCAGTGGCTGCTTCCAACGACTGGCAATAACTTTTGCACACAAAGACTTTCCACAGCCAGGAACTCCAACTAAAAGAATTCCTTTAGGCGAAGGGAGATTGAGCTGTCTTGCTTCTTCTGAAAATCCAACTGCTGCTGTTTCAAGCCAATCCTTCAGCTGACCAAATCCACCAATTTCAAGCTGAGATCCAACGGCTGGGTAAATTTCAAGAAGACCGCTCGATTGAATGAGCTCGGCTTTTCGACTCAAAACAATATCGATGTCTTTTGCAGTCAAAGCCTTATCGAGCGAGATCGCATAAGTTAAAATTTGTCTGGCTTGCCTGAGCGTTAAGCCTGAAAGTGATGAAATGAGAGAATCAATTTCTTCTGGAGTAATATTCACCTGAATTTTTTGAGTGCCCGATAAAACTTCAACAACTGATTTTAAGAGTGACTTGAGCTCGGCTCTTCTTGGCAAATTGAGTTCAAAAGGCACCGCAAGATGAGAGAGCTCAACTGAAAGTGAAATTTGCGGCGAGCACAACACCACGGTCGTCGTAGGACAAACAAAACTCGAAATAACTTCACGAAAAAGCCTGACAAGTGTTGGGCTTTGTAAGTGCGTAGCAAAATCTTTTAGAAAAAAAACGGCGGGACTCGTGCACTTACGGATAAAACTTAAACATAGAATTGGATCTTCTGTATCGGCTTCTGCAGGCATCCCATTTCTTTTAAGTCCTTCAACAACCGACCATTCATAGAATGCCACTCCAATGTTAGAAGCGGCAAAACGCACTAAACTCCTAAGCCGATCTTCCTCAAGAGTTTCGCAGGTGATAAATGATTGTGAGGACTTTAAGAGAGATTCTAATTTCTCGCAGGTATCTCGATCCATGCTTCCTAGCTTACTATTAAGCTAAGACTTGAACAACAAAATGCATTGCTCGACCGAAGTCCTATTTCAGAATCAATCCGTTGACCTTGATCTGATCGATTCTTGGTTGCGAGCCGTAGAAATCAGTTACCGGAACTTTAAATTCAACGCGATTAATCGCTTGGCAATTCACATGACCTTTTGGAACTGGTGCGTGCGCTTCGATCACAGAATAACTAAATGGTTCTGCATTTTTCACAACGATAAAAGAAGCTGCCGTCTGACAAACAGTACTGTAAACAACCGTTGCAATCAGTTGTGAATGATAAGGCTGGCTATCCGTTCCATTCTGACTTGGGAAGACTTCAAAAACAAGGAGATTCAATTTTTCAACGCTCGCAAAGTGGCCATTCAAAACAGGCGGAACGATGTCTTCTTGATTATTATCTTCAGCGCGAGAACTCAAGCTGCCCAAAAGAATCAAGCTTAGAACTAATAGATTTTTCACTTAAAGTTTCCCCTTTTTAGTTTATAAAAACCTGTTTTAGATCGGGCCTTCGGATTTATCAACAGGCTTTATTTATGAATCGCTTATATTTGAGTTAGTGAAAAATTTATTCATCTTGTAGGCTAAAACTAAGAGGATAGCCCTGAGATTCAGCGTATTGGTTTGCAGCCTTAGCTTTTGTTTCAGCGATTTCAAAAGTGTAAGTCGCAACGGCACCAACTCCAAAATTATGCGCAAGTAACATGATGCGAGTCGCATCTTCCTCCGTTTTGGAGAAAAACTTGCGTAAAACCACCACAACAAAGCCTCGAGGAGTAAACGGATCATCATGCAATACGACAACATACATCGGAGGACGCTTTAATTTTTCCTTAGGCTTTTTTGAAATCTCGGTAATTGTGTGAGATTCTGACATTGGACTTTCCTCGTACAATCACTTATCGTGAAGGCCCCGACTATAATCGAAGGTTGAAAAATTGCCAAGAAATACTCGCGTGCTCGATTCAATTGATCAAATCGGAGAAGCTTCTTGGAAACATCTCGAGCCTTCTCAGTTTCCTTTTGCCAGCTACCAATACCTAAGTGCACTTGAGAAAAGTGCTTGCGTTGGGAATCAAACCAATTGGAAGCCTCAATATGTTACCTCGTGGGACGGATCTTTGCTGAATGGAGCAATCATTGCCTATTTAAAATTAGATAGTTACGGCGAATACATTTTTGATTTCGGCTGGGCTCAGGCCTACCAGGCAAATCGCTTGAACTATTATCCCAAACTTCTTTCAGCTATTCCATTCACACCGGCAACAGGACCGAAAATTTTACTCAAAGAAGATGCCGACGAGTCCGTGGTACAAGATTTACTAAACGAATTTGAAATTTTAGCAAAAAACCAAAACGTAAGTTCGATTCACGCTCTATTTTTGGAAACAAATGAACTTAAGTATTTTGAAAAGGCCGATTATAAGATAAGGCACAGCTTTCAATTTCATTGGAAAAACCAAAACTATAAAAACTTTCAAGATTTTTTAGATCATTTCAAATCGAAAAGACGCAAAGAAATTATTCGTGAACGAAGAAAAGTGAGCGAGGCCAATCTTAAAATTGTAAGGCTCACAGGTAATGAAATTAAAAAAGAACATGCATTGATCATGTATGAGTTTTATAGAGACACTATACACAAAATGGGTGGCCACAGTTATCTCAATCAAAATTTTTTCTTAAGTGTTTTTGAAGACATGAAAGATCAAATTCTTGTAGTTTTGGCAGCAGACTCGAATGATCGATTTGTTGCCGGAGCTCTTAATTTTTTCACTTCCGAAAAACTTTTTGGTCGATACTGGGGATGTTTAGAGGATTACAAAGCGCTACACTTCGAACTCTGTTACTACCAAACAATTGAGTTTGCCATACAAAAAGAGATCAAAATGTTTGAGGCCGGTGCTCAGGGCGAACACAAATTTCAACGAGGCTTTTTACCTTCACTCACTTATAGTGCGCATAAAATATTTGATCCACGTTTTGCGAGCGCTATTTCAAATTTTATTGATGAAGAAAAGAAACAATTGGAATTGGTGTTTAAAGATTACCGTGAACATGATCCATTTAGCTATGAATGATCAGCCAAACTAAATACATATGTGTGAGATGATGAACCATTTGGTCGAAGCCAAGTGCGTTCCAGTAGCCTGGTTTTCCCTGATCATTATATCTTCCGAGGTAACGCGGCCCTGATTTAATTCGATCCATGACGAAATGAATTCCGAAATCCACAAGTGCGATCCACCACATATGACCAATTCCAAATGCGAATACAATACAAAGAGTGAGTACCGCATGAACTCCACAATGAAGACACAGCGGCAGAAAGAAATCCCAATTTGCACTAAATTTTTTAAGCATGTATTCACGTTGAAGTGGAAAATCAGCAAGGAAATGCTTAAATTGATAAACAATGAGAAGCGTAAAAATATTTTCTGTCGTTGGCGCCATCAAAGTTTACTTTCTAAATCGTATGCCCTTCACATATTCTATTTGATTATGAATAGAATTTTAATCAAAAAATGTGAATGCGAGAAGTCTAGACCTTTGGCACAAGGTCAAAGTTCGGTCCTTCTCATTTTTTTAGATGCGGAGTTCGTGCCTTTGCATGATCTTCTTTTTTCGGAATATGTAAATCGTACTCTTTACTCTCGTCTATCTCGAGATGTGCTTGCGATATGATACGCTCTCTCGCATTCATCGCCCGAGCGTATTTCTTCTCCCTTACAATTTGCGCTTCTTCATCGCGGTCCTGCAACTTTTGCTCGATCGCTTCACGCTTAACTGCATCGTTATCATCATATTTAGGAAGCGTACGAACATAGTTCTGACGATGCCGCTCTTCAAGTGCTGCTTCGGCTTCGCGAGCCTTTAGCATTTTCCTAAGATCCGCCCTCTCATCTGAACTCAAAATTTCACGCTCTGAGAGTCGCGTCTGATCTTTTTTGAAATCAATCTTACGCTGTCTTAGCTCGACTAGTTCTACCTGAAGATTGTCGCCCGTAACATCCTCCGCTCTCAGTCCAAAGGACCAAAAGCCAATCAAGAGGCTTAAAAAAACTGGTAGAAAATAACGAGCTATAAGTTGAGTCATCGATGCCATCCTCTCCCTCTCTATCGGACTTTTGAATAAAGCTTTAAAGTAAATCCATATGAAAGTCTCAAGGCTGGTCGACTTTTGGCTCTCATTTCGATACGATACAAACTAAATCTTATGTAACGCGCCCAGAAAGCAAGGGACATTCGTCTGGCAAAGAGCTAAGATGGCTCGGCAACTTCGAGATTTAAAGAAAGTGAAAATATGATGCAGATTTTAAATTCTCTCCTCCTTTTCGCAGCTCAAACCTCATTTATTGTGATCGCTATTTTACTGGTGATCTTTGCGATTGCAATACTCGTTGCCCGCGGTAGATATAAACCCGAACTTGAAATTCAAGATATAGGCTCTCATTTCACGCGCCTAAAAGAGATTCTCGAATACGAAATTCTTGATAAAAAAAAATTTAAACAAAAACAAAAAGAAGAAAAAAAGTCTCTCAAAAAACAAACCAAAAAAATAGAAGAAATAAAGCCGAAAATCTTTGTCCTCGATTTTGAAGGTGATTTGAAGGCCTCTGCCGTCGAATCTTTGAGACAAGAAATTTCGGCTGTCTTACAAGTGGTCACACCTCAAGATGAAGTTTTACTCAGACTTGAAAGCCCCGGTGGCATGGTGACAGGCTACGGTCTCGCAGCTTCTCAGCTCATGCGCCTAAAAGAAAAATCCGTTAAACTTGTTATCTCCGTTGATAAGGTTGCTGCAAGCGGGGGCTATATGATGGCCTGTGTAGGAACTCAAATTTTAGGAGCACCCTTTGCGATCTTTGGATCCATAGGTGTTGTTGCGAGTTTGCCAAATTTTCACCAACTTCTCAAAAAAAATGATATTCGCTACGAAGAGGTAACTGCGGGCGAATATAAAAGAACGGTCAGCATCCTCGGCGAAATTACAGAAAAAGGCATGGAGAAATTTAAATCTCAGCTCGAAGAAACCCATGTTCTCTTTAAGCAGTTTGTTGGCCAAAATAGACCCTCTTTAGATTTAGCAAAAGTTGCAACCGGAGAACACTGGTATGGCACTCAGGCTCTCGAACTAGGCTTGATCGACAAAATCCAAACAAGCGATGATTATATTATGAGTTTTGCTAAGACGAGCCAAATTTTAAAAGTAAAATTTAATCACAAAAAGAACTTAAGCGAACGTTTAAGTGGTGGGATTTCACTTGTCTTAAGCCTCTGCTTTGAAAAGCTTTACTATAAAATGAGTCAGTCAATCTAAGTGCGCGGGCATAATCTCATCCGTTATGATTGAGCTCACACCAAGTCGAATCAACTCGCGCGCCCGTGCCTTGTCATTAACCGTCCATGCAACAATAGGAATTTTCCGTTTTTTGAAGTAAGCACATCGCCAAGCATTCAAGTAGGACTCTTGAACATTCAGCATATGTGGATGGGCCAAAGAAGCATAGAGCAAATGACCTGGGACAAAAAATTTCCAACCCATATATCCCACAAGATAGGCTCTCAAAATAAGTGGATTCAACTTAGCAGTTTTGCGAATAACGAATGGATTAAAACTCGATATAATAACTCTGTTCTCACAACCTAATTCTTCAATGACCTTTAGGACTCCGCGAACCAATCGATGATATTTAAAGTCGTTCGACTTGATTTCGATATTAATAAGAGGCGTGACATCTTTTGAAGACAAGACCTCTCGCAAACTTGGTGCGCCCACCAATTTCTTAAGATCTTCAGCTGAAGTTTTAAGGACTTTCTTGGGAACTTTTAACAGACGTTTCAAATTTTGATCGTGAAATACGACAACTTCACCATCCTTTGAAAGTCGAACATCGAGCTCAATCATCTGAAAGTTTTGCTTCACGGAGTTCTCAAAAGCCGCCATCGTATTCTCTTGAAGCTTGTCATCCCCCGCAAATCCGCGGTGGGACTGCAGAAGAGGCAACTTTAAATCCTCTTGAGTCCAAGGTGCAGGCTGCCAATAGTAAACAATACCCAAAATCCAAATAAAGGCCGCAATCATTAGTACCCATGGACAAATCATGAGCGCATGCGAGAGATCCGAACTATCTGAAACCGAGCCAATCAAAACGCGAGAGATACCATCTCCTAGGAGATGAATTAAAAATAGGTTCCATGCCATGGCCATAGATCTCACTTCAGGTCGCACAAACGAAACAATGGCGGTATCAAGTGGACTCAAGCAAACAAACAATGCCAGCTCAAGAAAAAATAAGATAATGCAAAATGAGTGAAAATCAGAAGTTCTAAGAATGATCCAAAAAAGAGGAATGGCAAAAAAAAGTGATACCGCTGAAAGCTTTAAATAAGCGTTTCCAAGTTTTCTTTCCCAGAAGTCTGCGAGAAGTCCGCCAAGGAGTGTTCCGACAAATCCTCCGGCAACGGTCAAACCACCAAATGTTAAATTGGCCTCTGTTAGACTGACATTAAAATACCGAACAATGTAGCTTGGCATCCAGAAAGCCAAACCGCCGACTACGAAAGTATAAGCGGCATAGCCCAACACCACCGTTACGAATCCACCGTTAACAAAAAGCTCTCTTGAACTCTCTAAAAAGTGGCCTGGCATCGGGGCTTTCTCTTCAGTTACTTCATCTTGAGCGCCACGCTTTGGATTCTGGAGAAGTAAAATTGCGAACGCCAATAAAATACCAGGAATACCGACAACAAAAAAACTTTTTTGCCAGCCGACTCGTGGCTCAAGAACTCCACCAATTAAAAACCCAAGAGCACTACCAACCGAAATGGCCCCAGAGTAAATCGCAAAAATGCGTCCACGTTTTGCTTTCGGAAATATATCTGCCAAGAAGCCGGGTGATACGACCGTATAAGAAGACTCACCAAGACCTACGACAAAACGAGTTGTCAGCTGGCCAAAAAAACTTGTTGTTAAGCCAGAAAAAGCGGTCGCAACGCTCCAAACGGCAACCCCCATGGACATGACCCGTGTCCTCGAAAAACGATCTCCAAGCCAGCCAAATAAAGGAGAAATAAATATATATGCGACAATAAAACCAGAACCTAAAATACCTAGCTGCGTATCGGAGAAATGAAGGTCACTTTTAATCGCAGGTAAAAGTGCAGAAAAAATATATCGATCAATGTAATTCAGTAAGTTGAGAAAAGTGAGAAGCACAAGTGCAAATAAGGGTGCTTTGAGCTTTTTATTCACGCAAGCTCAAGCCAAGAGTTTTAAAGTCCGCTTTCTTAGTGATGAGAGTTTTCAAATTACTTGAAACAGGATTAAGATTTAAATTATCCCAACTCCCCTGAAACTGCCATACCAATTTTTTTGCCTTCGGAAAATCGAGATTCATTTCACCTTTGAGAAGTTCAGAAGAGCTGACATCGCCTGAGCTTGAAAACTGAATTCGATCTTCAAGCAAGCTTGATTTCATTGATTTCCATGTCCATTCGCCAGCTTCTTGTGAAATCTCGGCCTTCATATTGGTAAAAACAAGATTTTCACTTTTATCTTCAAAGTTAAAAAATATTTGCTTACCGATCTTACGCATCTCACGATTGTATTTATATTCACCTTCAGCAATTTTCGCGTTGATCAAAAGTTTTTGATTTGCAAAGTGACTTAAAAGTTTAGCATGCTTAAAGCTGAGCTCGTCTGACTCGAGAGATCCAATTTGAAGCTCTCCATCCCAAGATTGAATCATAAATTTCTTAAGATCCATTTTTCCATTTAGTTTCAAACCCGAAATGCCTCCGAGAAACATCGTTTTTTGAACGCTTGGATCAAACTCAAGCTTCTCGGTATCAAGTTCAATTTGACCCTCGTCAAAAGTAGAATCGAAGCTGAGACGCGCACCACCCTCAAACGCGCCATTTTCAAGCTCAACATCTGAGATTTTTCCGCGCCAGCGATTATCTAAAAACGTGAGATCGAGTTTTAAATTCTCAATTTGTTGTTCAGCATGGGAGCCACGTCTTGAAAACTTAATCGAGGCATCTTGCCAATCGCCTTTGAATTCAAAATTTTTAGTCGATTTAAATTTAAATTGCCCACTCAGCTCGCCAAATTGGCTGAAAATTCCGTCAGGACCTTTTGTACCAAAGAGATCAAGAGCTTTCTGCACTTGGACTTTTGGAAGCTCAAGTACAAATTCTGAAAGAGCCCCATCTGAATTACGAACAACATGAGCGATCGTTGCCTGACCAAACTCGCCGTCAAGCAAGACATTGTTGATCTCGATTGGTAGCTGCTTCATTTGATCGAGACGCCCCTTCAATAGAGCCGAAAAACTAAGCCAAACAAACTTCGGCTGAGATTTATGCGGTATCAAGCCCAGTTTGGCCAGGTATCCCGCGAGAGCTGAAACCGGAAGTTGCTTTGCCTGAATATCCATTTCAACCGTAGGGCTATGAGCTTCAGGCTTAATAATTGAATGCATTTGAACGTGACCTTCGGAAATTTGAGTCGAAATATCAAAATTCATTTTTTCAGATGTGAGCTCTGCCAAAATAAAGGCCGTCGGCAAAACTTCTCCTTGAGCATACTCTGGAGGAAGAACAAATTCAGATTTAAGCCGATAAGAAGTTTTAAAACTATCGGCGGGCTTGTCTTGTCTCACGCTAAAATTTTTAAAAACTAAAAATTTTTGATGATGATCAAAATAAAATTTAAGCTCGTCAAACTCAACTCCAGTTAGTACTTCATCAATCTGAGATAACTTCTGATCATCCCAAAACATGCGTTTCGCCTCAACTTTTGCAACCGAAGGAGCAGGAGTCTCTTTTGGCAACTCTTTAACTGACTCCTTAGAAACTTCCTTAGCCGCAGATTCAGGAGTCGTAGCAATTTTATCTTGGCAAGTATTTTGAAAATTCTCGATGTCCATTTCAATTTTTTGAACGCTCACA
>JAYUEB010000676.1:0-3207 GCA_043739525.1 Bdellovibrionales bacterium | reverse complement strand
TCGGTGGAGAAACTCAAGGTTCAGATGCGAGCGCGACGGATGATCATATTAAAGATATCCGCCCCGGCGTCGAAACTCTCCTAAGCACACGCGAATTTATTTACTATACTTATTACAATCGAATCAAAGCCCGCCTTCGACAGTATTGGGAGCCTAAAATTAAAGAGAAGGTCAGCAATATTCTTCGCCAAGGCCGCACGATCGCATCGACCTCTGAAAAAGTGACAAAGATAGTTATTATTCTCAATGACAAAGGTACGCTTGAAAAAATTCAGGTGATTGGCCCCAGTGGAATGACAGATCTTGATGACGCTGCTGTCGAGGCATTCCGAGCCGCTGCGCCATTTCCGAATCCACCTAAAGGAATTATAGAAGACGACGGTAAAATACGCATCAGATGGGATTTCATCTTAGAAGCTTTAGGCGAGCACGTTGATACCGATATCGATCACGTTTAATTCTCAATTTGCCTAGTGTAATAGCTTTACCCCTGTGAATACCTCTGATAGTTCTTGAAGCCGCATTTGGACACGAGATTCAACAGGAGAAAAAGGCTTGAAAAACAATATCAAAAAAGAAACTTTAGACGCCATTTGTTCGCGCGTTCATTATTTGACGACACAAATGATCAACCAAGCCAATCATCGTCCTGACAAAGAAAAAGGCGATCCAAAAGTTGGAGGACATCCTGCCGCTTGTGCAAGTGCTCTTCATATCATGGGTGCGCTTCATCTTGTTGTGAAATCAGGTTTTGATTACATTGGGAATAAGCCACACGCCGCTCCTGTCGATCACTCTTACAATTATGTTTTAGATTTATTTTTGAAATCAGACTTATCAAAACTTTCTTTGGAAGATGCCAATCAAGCCATGAACGGACTTCGCGCTTTTTCTAAAAATGGTGAGTACGTTTTTCAATCCTATCACTCAGCTTACGATTGCGATCATCACGGATTTTTACCTTCTGGCACTGTCGGAATTCCACCTGTCAATGCAGGCTACTTAGCACACGCTTATACTTTTTGTCGTGAACATGGATTTGATGTTCCAGATGCGCATTTCTGGGCGGTTATGGGAGATTCTGAATTTCGTGAAGGATCGGTTTTTGAATGTACTCCTGAATTCGCTGAGAGAGAAATCGGCAACCTCACTTGGGTCGTAGATTACAATCGCCAAAGTTTAGATGGCCATCGTATTACAAATAAGAACATCATGAATGGTACGGATGACAAACGTATCGAACGCACCATGATTGCCAATGGTTGGGATGTTATTCAAGTTAAACACGGTAAAAAACGTGAAGCACTCTTTGCTAAACCCGGTGGCGACACTCTTAAAAAATTCATCGATGAAGATTTACAAGATTACGAGCTTCAAGCTTTATTAATGATTGAGACTGCCGATCAATTGAAAAAATTTGTTTTAAAAGAACATGCTCAAATCAAAAAATTCGTTGATGCAGTTGATGCACAAGTTTTATTTGATGCCATTCATGATTTTGGCGGCCACGATATCATCACTTTGGTTGAAGCGATGGAAAAAAGTAAAGAGAACAAGCGTAAGCCAACTCTGATTATCGCTCACACTCTAAAGGGCTGGGGCCTGAGATCCGCGGCCTCTCCAGGAAATCACTCTTCTCTACCGGATGCCGACGAAGTTTTAGAGCTTCAGAAAAAACAAGGACTCAAAGAAGACACACTTTTTGCACGACTCGATGCTAAAACTCCGGAAGGCAAATACTGCGCAGAACGTGGCGCAGAATTACTTGCTGACATTAAAGCCGAAGCTAAATTGCGTGAAAAAAATCGTGCGTATTTTGATAAACGTTTTACAGAGTTTGGCGATCTTCCGACCTCACTAGGTATCAATTTGAAAATGGCAAGTTACCCTCATACCCAATGGATGCTTGGCCAATGTACTGCTAAACTTACTCGTATCGCGAATACGAATGAATCTGTTAAGGCTTTGCCAGCAGATGAAAAGCCATGGAAACTCCCAGGTGAGCTGATGGTTTCGATGGCTCCCGATGTTGGGACGAGCACAAATTTAAATCCGGCGATGGATGGTAAAATCTTTGGTGCTGTTACGACTCAAGATTACGAAACTGATTTTGGTGTGAAAGATAAAAAACTACCTGATCTCATTCCAGGTGAAGAAGTTTCGGACCGCTTTATCCGATTCGAAATTGCTGAAGCGAATGTGACTTCTTGTGTAGGTTCATACGGACAAATTCGACGCATGTTGGGTATACCAATATTACCTCTCATGACCGTTTATGACTTTTTTGTCAAACGTGCTCACGATCAGTTTTTCTACAATCTTTATTGGGGATCAAGCTTCATATTAGTTGGCACTCCTTCGGGCGTCACACTTTCCCCAGAAGGTGCTCAACATGGGTGGAAATCTGATTTTCAAATTCCAAATCAAATTGCCTGGGAGCCGTTGTTCTGTCTTGAGCTTGAATGGATCTTAGCTGATGCAGTGAAACGCCATATCACTTACGACAATGAAGGACGTAACGGCGTTCTCATTCGTGGTGTCACTCGTGGAATCGATCAAAAGGTTTTTGCAAATCTTTTGAAAAAGCAAAAGCGTTTCAAAACAGGTGTCGCTGCTGAAACTTTATTGTCGGCAAAGACTCATCCAGTAGAGGGAGCTGTTGACGAATCAAGCCTCGAGAATATCCCTGAAAATGATATGCTCGAACAAGTTCGTACTGAAGTTTTGTCGGGAGGTTATTACTTGATCGACTATCGCTCTTATGCGGGATACGAACCAGGCGACAACGTTGTGAATATTATTTCGATGGGCTCTGTTACGACAGAGGCCATTCGTGCCTCTGAGGTCTTGTTAGAACGCGGTATCTACGCAAACCTCATCGTTGTCACAAGCTCAGATCTTCTCACAGGTAATTTGGCAGCTGCTACTAATTACGATTATTTGAAAAACCATTTAGGGGTTGATGGCTCTTTGTATTTGAATCCAATTCCAAATGGCGGATCAATTGGACCTGAAATTATGACTCTTGCTGGACGTCGCGTGCCGATCGTCAGTGTTCATGATGGTGAGCCAGGCTTACTTGACAATTTAGGTTCGATTGTTGGGGTAAGGCACGAATGCCTCGCTGTCCGCAAGCACTCTAAATGTGGTCGACCTGAAGATATATATCGTTATCATCACCTTGATGCCGACTCAATCGTTGAAGCC
>JAYUEB010000675.1:0-9653 GCA_043739525.1 Bdellovibrionales bacterium | reverse complement strand
ACGAGGTACTTTTAGTAAAAACTCCGCTTGGTCTTAGCCATATTCCTGAGCGGAACGCTCGCCTTAAAACGATCTCCAACTTTAGTCGCATAGGTCTCAAGTTCGTCTGCGATGTATGCTGTTCCTACGCTGTCCGCGTATCTGAGCAATCCGCCGCGAAATGGTGGAAAACCCGTACCCATAATCATCGCAAGATCAACTTCTTCAGGTGTATCAACGATATGTTCTTCGATCAATGCAAGGGCGGCTTCGTTAATCATAGCGAAGATCCCACGTTGAACGATGTCTTTGTCGTTAATGGTGTCTGTCGGAGCTTTAAGCCCAAGATCCGCGTAAACGCTTTGATCAACTTCTCCACGTTTGCCGGACGGATCGTAATGGTAAAAACCTTTTTGAGTTTTCTTGCCAAGACGTTTGAGTTCAACAAGCTTACTCATTGAAGGGGGAATCTGCACGCGATCACCAAAGCTCTCGTGAAAGATTTTAACGACTTTACCGCACACATCGATTCCGATTTCATCCATAAGAGTAAATGGTCCCATTGGCATACCAAAATCATTCACAAACACAGCGTCTACTTTTTCAACGCTGGCACCTTCTTCTAACATGAAGGAAGCTTCGATCAAATAGGGCATTAAGAGACGATTTACTAAAAATCCTGGGCCGTCTTTAACAACCACTGGGATTTTGCCGAGCTTTTTTGAAAGTTCAAAAATCGTAGCCGTTGCTTCGTCACTGGTTTTTTCTCCGCGAATCACCTCGACAAGCGGCATTTTGTGAACGGGATTAAAAAAGTGCATTCCAACAAAGTTAGCTGGGTTTGGATGAGCTGTTGCCATCTCATTGACGCTCAAACTTGAAGTGTTTGTCGCAATGATACAATCAGGACGAGTTTGAGAAACGACTTCAGCGATTACCTTTTGTTTGATTTTCATATCTTCGACGATGGCTTCGATCACAACATCAACCAATTTAAAGCCAGAGTAATCGGTCGTACCTGAGATCATATCAATCTTGCGTTGATAATCGTACTTCGTAATTTTTTTGCGTTTTACAAGTTTACCGAGAATCTCTTGAGCCGCAACAAAGCCTCTTGCAAGAGCATCGGTATTAATATCTTTTAAACGCGCATCAATCCCTTTATCGGCTGCGATATATGCGATGCCTCCGCCCATAGTGCCAGCTCCAAGCACGGCAATTTTAGAAACCTTTTTACCCTTAACGCCTTCAGCAACACCGGTTTTTTTCTTCACACTTTCCATTAAGAAAAAAACGTTGATCAAATGTTTACTGATTTCTGTTACGGCAACTTCGCAAAATCCTTTTTTCTCGATCTCAAGAGCTTCATCCCGACGAGTGAAACCGTATGTTTTTTGAATCACTTCAAGTGCTTTGAGCGGAGCGGGGTACTGTCCCTTCGTTTGCTGCATAACCGTCTTTTTAGCCTGCTTAAATACAAGCATCTGACCAAGCTTAGTTTCAAGAACACGATCCATAGGTTTAACGGCATGAAAACGTTTTTTACGTTTTGGTTTTGAAGCGACCTCAGCAGCCATTTTCAGAGCTGCTTCTTCTAAAAAGTTCACGTGTACAACTTGATCGACGAGTCCAATACGCAAAGCTTTATTCGCGTCGACTGTTTTACCGGCCAAAATGATATCGAGCGAAGCCTGCAAGCCCACAACACGTGGCAAACGAACGCAGCCACCAAAACCTGGAATAATTCCAAGCTTCACCTCAGGCAAACCAATGCGAGTACTTGGATCATCAGTTGCGATTCGGTAGTCACAGGCTAATGAGAGCTCGCAACCTCCACCCAAACATTGACCATGAATCGCAACAATCACCGGAATTTTAAGATCTTCAACTTTATTGAAAATTTGATGAGCTTCATTCAAAGCTTTTTCAAAGTCTTCTTTCTTTTTCATTCCGCGAATTTCTTCGATGTCGGCACCCGCGATAAAAATGCCGGGTTTGCGAGAGATCATGATGAGTGCTTTGTAATTGCTTTGCTGAACTTCTTCGAGAAGTTCTCTTAAGCGAATTAAAATTGGCGCGGACATTTTATTTACTTTTTCGCCGACAAGATCCCATTCCATAATGGCTATATCACCGACGGCTTTGATGCGAAGACTCTCCTGAATACTCATGTTGTTAACCCTCGTTCTCAATAATCATTGCGCCACCCTGTCCACCACCGATACACAAAGTTGCGAGTCCATACTGGATTTTTCGTCTTTGCATCTCTTTCATCAAAGTCAGTACTAATCTTGTTCCGGTTGCACCGACTGGGTGACCGAGTGCGATCGCTCCACCATTCACATTCATTATATTGGGATCGATCTCGCCGACTTTAGTTGGGAGATCTAATTTTTTCTGCGCAAACTCATCTGAAGCAAAAGCTTTTACGCAAGCCAAAGCTTGAGCTGCGAAGGCTTCATTGAGTTCAACAAGGCCAATATCTTTCATTCTTAAACCTGCACGTTTCAAAGCGATTGGAGTCGCATACACGGGACCTAACCCCATGCGCTCAGGCTCTAAACCTGCAAAAGCATAACCACGAATTTTTGCTATTGGCTTATATCCGAGTGCTTCGGCTTTTGATCTTTTCATGATAATCAACATCGCGGCGCCATCTGTAATTGGGCACGCATTGCCAGCTGTCACCGAGCCATTTTTACGATCAAAAATGGGTTTCAATTTTCTTAATGCTTCCATTGATTGGCTTTCACGAGGACCAACATCTTCATTTACTACTTCTTTAAATTGTGGAGGCAAGAAGACAGGTGTAATTTCTTTTGCGAGATTTCCGTTTTTTTGAGCAGCAACTGCTTTTTGATGACTTGCCAGTGCAAATTGATCCTGTTCTTCGCGCGTGATGTGAAATTCTTTTGCGAGAAGTTCCGCAGTTTCACCCATGTTTTTTCCGACAAAAGGATCCGTCAATCCTTCAATAATTGCGATTCGAGGTTTATGTGGAGCACTTTGCATGGGGCCAGTTGTGACCAACTCAACAACCTGTTGAAGATCCGCCTTTAGTAACGAGCCGATTGCATGTAATCTCTGGCCGGTGGTACGAGCTCCGCCCAATTCACCAAAGATGCGAGTATATTCTTTTGAAAATATCATAGGCATTTGCGACATCGACTCGGTTCCGCCGGCAATGACGCACTCGCAAGTTCCAGATTTGATGCGCTCATAGGCGTCTGCAATACTTTCGAGCGCAGAGGCACAATTACGATGAACTGTATAAGCTGGGACACGTTGCGGAATCCCGGCGTTCAAGGCAATCACGCGCGAAATATTCACGGCATCACTCGGCGATCCGGTGTTTCCAACAATCACTTCATCGACAACGTTGACATCGAGATTGGTTTTTTCGATGAGCTCTTTTAAAGCGACACGACCAAGTTCTGAAGGATGGACATTTTTAAGTTTGGTATCAGCCTTTGCAAAGGGCGTTCTCAATCCATCAACTATGACGACGTCATCGGACGATTTTTGGCTTCCAGACATACTTTAAGACTCCTCGTGTTGTATTCAATGCCTTATCATGCGCTTGGTGAATCCCACCTATCAAGCGATTTTTCTAGAGCAAATCTTCACACTGAATGCCTAAGAAATTTGCTTGCCTTTAGCTTAGCTTTCCCTCTGGAAGACGTCGGCACACCATGCCGACGTTTGATTGGTGGAAAATCGGTCAAACTTTGACATCTGTCTTGGGATTTACGATGCTTCTAGGAGCTCACCAATCACGGAGACCTTAAAGATGAACAGTTTAGACAAAGAAGCTCTCGAATATCATAGTTCTTACCCCGCTGGAAAGGTCGAGGTCGTCTCTTCAAAGCCATGCTCAACTGAAAAAGCACTTTCTCTCGCCTATTCTCCAGGTGTTGCAGCTCCCTGCAAAGAGATCGCGAAAGATCCAGACAAAGTTTACGACTATACCTCGAAAGGAAATTTAGTTGGAGTCATCACAAATGGAACAGCCGTACTAGGTCTAGGTGATATTGGCCCCTTGGCCGGCAAACCGGTCATGGAAGGCAAAGGCGTTCTGTTCAAGCAGTTCGCCAACATCAATGTCTTTGATATTGAAATGCAAACCTCAACAACCGAAGAGTTTATTCAGGCAGTCAAATCGCTTGAGCCTACTTTTGGCGGAATCAACCTCGAGGACATCAAAGCCCCAGAATGCTTTGAGATCGAAGAACGACTTAAAAAAGAAATGAATATCCCTGTTTTTCACGATGACCAGCACGGAACTGCGATTATTTCAGGTGCTGCTCTTTTAAATGCTTGTATCGTCACCGGCAAAAAAATGGACAAAATCAAAGTCGTTATGAACGGCGCGGGTGCCGCAAGCGTCAGCTGCGGAAAGATTTTTATTTCTCTCGGAGTAAATCCCAAAAATTTATTGATGTGCGATTCAAAAGGCGTGATTTACAAAGGCCGTAAAGAGGGCATGAATAAATACAAAGAACTTTTTGCAGTCGAAACTAAAGATCGTAGCCTCATAGACGCTATGAAAGGTGCTGACGTTTTTATTGGCCTCAGTGTTGCCGGTGCCGTGACACCTGATATGTTGATGGTGATGGCTGATAAGCCTATCGTCTTTGCGATGGCAAATCCCGATCCTGAAATTTCTCCCGTCGACGCGAAAAAAGCCCGACCCGATGTGATCATGGCAACTGGTCGAAGCGATTTTCCAAATCAAGTAAACAACGTTTTGGGATTTCCGTTTATTTTTAGAGGAGCACTCGATGTTCGCGCTTCTCAAATTAACGAAGAAATGAAACTTGCAGCTGTTCATGCCATTGCAAAATTGGCCCGCGAAGATGTTCCGGAAAATGTCTCTGCCGCTTACGGCGGAAAACACTTTACGTTTGGACCTGAGTATATCATTCCGAAGCCTTTCGACTCGCGAGTCTTGTTGTGGGTGACCCCTGCTGTTGCAAAAGCTGCAATGGATTCTGGAGTTGCTCGCAAACCTATTAAGGATTTCGGAGCTTACCGTGACAGCCTCGAAGCTCTTCAAGGTGTTAAAACTAGTTTTGTAAGGTCGATCATCCACCGTGTGGTCAATCAAGCTAAAGCGAAGCAGATGAGCCTGCCAAAAATTATTTTCCCAGAAGGCGACTCAACCAAAATCATTAAAGCGGTTCATCGCGCAATGGATGAAAACTTTTTAACACCTATTTTGCTCGGCTCTTGTAAAGAAATTAAAGCGAAGATCGACGAATTTGGTTTCGAAAACATGAAAGACATCGAAATCATCAATCCACAAGATCATCCAAAGTTTAAAGATTTTGTTCAATTGCTTTACGATAAACGCAAACGCAAAGGCATGATGCTTCGTGAAGCCGAACGTCTTTTGAGAAATCCAGATTATTTCGCCGCGATGATGGTTGATACAGGAGAAGTCGACGGCATGGTTACTGGTGCCACTCAAAATTATGCGGACTGTGTGCGTCCTATCTTACAAATCGTGGGTGCCGGAAGAAGGCGAACAGCATCAGGTCTCAACATCGTCATGTTCAAAGATCGTATGATTTTGTTTACAGATACCGCCGTGAACATCAATCCAAACTCCGAACAAATTGCGAGCATTGCAATACACGCAGCACGGGTTGCTGAGTACTTTGGTATCGAGCCAAGAATCGCAATGCTTTCTTATACGAACTTCACTGGCGCCGGAGATTCTCCATCCAAAATGGTTGCCGCTGCTGAGATCGTGCGAAGAAATTATCCTCATGTTAAAGTGGATGGAGAAATGCAAGCCGATACAGCTGTAAACCCAGAGATTGTAAAACGTATTTTTCCATTTTGCGAAATCCAAAATGGCGCAAATATCTTGGTTTTCCCGAACTTGTCTGCGGGTAATATTGCTTACAAGCTTGTGCAACAATTAGGTGGCGGAGAAGTGATCGGGCCTTTCTTGATGGGAGTCAAAAAGGCCGCAAACGTTTTACAACGTACCGGCACTGTTGATGACGTTTTCAACTCAATAGTCATGACTGCACTTGAAGCACAAGCCCTTAAGGAAATGACGTCAACTAAGACGCAATAAGATGGCAAATGTTCTGGTAACAGGTGGTGCGGGCTACGTCGGGAGTCATGTGTGTGCATGGCTCCTCGATAACGGCCACAGCTTCACTGTTATTGACAATTTCTCAACCGGACGGCCAGAGCTTTTATTAAATAAAAATTTTCAACGGGCAAGCATTGGCAATCAACGAGTGTTAGAGAAGCTACTCAAAGCGACACAGTTCGATTGTGTCATGCATCTTGCCGCCCGAGCAGTTGTTGCCGAATCCTTTAAAAAACCTCGTGAGTATTTTGATAACAATGTCCGACAGACCGAGATGCTTCTCGAAACACTTCTCGATCACAATATAAAAAAATTTATTTTCTCTTCGAGCTGTACCATTTTCGGAAATTCCAAAGCCGAACTCATTGATGAACTTCAAGAAAAGTCTCCAGTAAGCCCTTACGGCGAATCGAAACTTTTGACCGAAGATTTTCTTGAAATGATTTCGCACTCAATTGGCCTTGAATGTATTATTTTAAGGTACTTCAATGCCGCTGGTGCGGATGCACAAAAACGTGTCGGTGAGCTTCACCGCTCTGAAACACGACTGATCCCTTTGGCTCTCAAGGCCGCTCGTGAACAAACTGAACTTTCAATTTACGGAACGGATTACCCAACCCCTGACGGAACCTGCATTCGAGATTTTGTGCATGTCAGCGACTTAGCCTCAGCCCATGGTCTTGCTTTGGGTCGACTTCTAAAACAAAAAATTCATTACGAAGCTTATAATCTCGGTAGCGAAAAGGGTTTTTCAGTTCGAGAGATCATTGATGCCACAGAACGTATTACAGGAAAAAAGATTCGAACCAAAGAAATGGCACGACGACCGGGTGATCCCGCAAGTCTCGTTGCATCGGCAGCAAGAGCTCGTGAGAACTTAGGCTTTAAAGCAGAACGTTCTTTAGATGAGATGATTCTTTCGGCTTGGGAATGGATGAGCTCACGTTAATTAGGGAAAATTCGCGGTAGTCAGTTTACTGCCAACTGTCCTCGGTCGAGGGTTTTTCAGTTTCGGTTTCAGCCTGCAGTCTCCGCGCAGCCCTAAAAGCTCAATCCAATATAAAATTTGGCAAACTCAAAATTCGCCAGGCTCAAATCATCATTTGAGTAGGATGTCGTCGTTACGTTTTTTGTAACAGGAAACAGCTCCGTCACCCAATCTAATCCAAGAGTCACTTTGTATATTTGCCATTGATTTCCAAAGGCAACATCAAAACCCGACTCGCTCACTTTCGTAACCTCGTATGGATAACTTGAATAATCATGGTGCTTGGATTCAATATTTCGATAGACAAAGCCCACTTTCAAATAAAAATTTGAAACATAAAAGAATTTGATATGAGGGCCAATTGTAAAAATTGTGTCATGATAGCCATAGTCTGAAGCCTCAGGCGAATAAGTAATTGAAGCATCTAAGCTTAAAATTAAATTCGGGTTCAGATAATATCCAAAAGTTCCTCCAGATACTGTGTCGAGGGATCCACCAACTGTGAGTCCAATAGGTTGGCCTGACAAATAGAATGTCTTATCTTTACGGTACTCCTCTCCCGAGATCCTGTGCTTTTTGATTGGTGGAAGACTTTCAGATTTAACTCCCTCTCCACTGGGCTCTGAAACATCCTCAGCGGCAAAAGCATACGAAGAAATCATCAAAAAGACGAAAACGAGGTACTTCACAATGGCTCCCCTTTTAAAAATTGACGAGATTCATATCACCTTCAAAGTGGATTTGGCATCGCTAAAACATCACTTTATGTTTAATAACTGGTATTAGAAGATCTCCTCATAGCTTATTTTCTACCCAGACTTTGGCCTATTTAGAGAAAGAATGATCTCAAAATGAGATTTTTTTTGTGATTTATCCGAAATCTCAGTAAAATATGAGATGTCACATGTCATTGGCGAGGATTGCCTTTGATGTGTGTTTTCAAAGTCTAGCAAGACTCTAAAAAGACTGCAGGAGGCTACGGGAAGGATGAGAAATAACTAAACCAAGTATCTCTAAACGTGAACGCGTTATAGTTGTCGGAGTCGGTCTTAAAACCGAGCCCTTCATGGAACTCAAAGAGAACCTTTGCGAACTAGAAGAACTCGCTGAAGCCGCTGGTTGCGAAATAGTTGGATCCATCACCCAGCTCCTTACCCAATATCACCCTGCCACCCTACTGGGCTCAGGCAAGGTTGAAGAGCTTAAAAATCTCGTACAAGAATCTTCTGCAAGCATGGTCATTGTCGATCATCAGCTCTCAGGCATTCAATGTCGTAACCTAGAACAAGAACTTACCGTGCCGGTTCTCGATCGCAATCAGGTGATCTTAGATATCTTTGCGATGCGCGCTCAGTCTCATGAAGGAAAGCTTCAAGTTGAACTCGCTCAAATGCTCGATCAGTTACCACGCATGGTTGATGCTTGGATGGGTTCTCTCTCGAGACAAGGTGGCGGAATCGGAACCAGAGGTCCCGGAGAAACCGCACTCGAGTTAGATAGACGTCGAATTCGCGACCGCGTGAAACAAATTAAAAAACAATTAGAAAGCGTTAAAAAGCACCGCGCTCAACATCGAGCCAGCCGCAAACGCAACAAGACTCCAAGCTTTGCAATGATTGGTTACACCAATACTGGTAAATCAACTCTCATTAACCAACTTACACAAAGCCAAGTCTTCGTACAAGATCAGGTGTTCGCAACTCTTGATCCCACCACTCGAAAAGTATTTTTACCTGACGGGCCTATCAACGCCGTCATCACAGACACTGTCGGATTCATACGAAAGCTCCCAACCAATTTAATCGAAGCATTCAAAGCAACCCTCGAAGAAACTGACGAGGCGGATATTTTGATTCACGTGGTTGATCTTTCGAATCCGGCGATGGTCAGACAAGTTGAAGTGGTTGAAAAATTAATTGAAGAATTTAAGTGGCATCATAAGCCAATCATTCATGTCTTTAACAAAATTGACCAAGCTCCTTTTGAAAAACAATTTCAAGTGAAAGCTTTTCCAAGAGTCTTCATCAGCGCACAGACCGGTGAAGGTATTGATCGCTTAAAACGCGTGATGGCCGAAACTGTGAAATCTCTTTATCAAGAAGTTGAGTTGTTCTTTCCAAAATCTGAAGAATACAAAATTTATGAGCTTGGAAGAGAAACTCAAATCACAAAACGTGAATCTGCCAGTAGCGGCACTCTGTGCATAGCCCACATGACCCCGCAGCTTTTGACCCGATGGCAGGAGTATCTCGTGGTTGAAAAGGTGGCTCTTGAGAGCGCTCGATAAAGGTACCTCGTAACATTTCGCAATTCACCGCATCTAGGTTTTGGAAATCATCAGGGTTCTGAGACAGGCACACTGCTCTCGCGTAAGCTGCGATTGCAGGACGGCCAACTGGGACCCGCTGCCCGCAGACTGAAAAATCTTTAATTAACGAGATCGGAGAAAAACAAGGGTCTGCAGGTTTGCTGTCTATAGATTTCCAAAACCTAGATGCGGTGAATTGCGAATTGTTAGCAGGTGCCTTTCGGCAATTTAAGGTTGCACATAAATTAAACTTGTATTTTGAGATGCAA
>JAYUEB010000674.1:0-3221 GCA_043739525.1 Bdellovibrionales bacterium | reverse complement strand
ATCAAACAGGACTATGCAGAAAGGACTACAGCGGAATATTCAAATCTTCATCAGCAGCTGAAGCAGATTTTATTATCTGAAATCTCAAGCAAGCAAGGCATTGTGTGGAGTCAATACAAAGACAGCTCCCGATACGATGAGCCGTACCCCGTTTCCCCTATACTCCCAGTCAAACCATCTCCAAGACCTATTACGCCTAAACCCAGTCAAAACGATGCAAAATACCAACCAATAATCACCCTATTTGATCGTATGAAAGGTCTTGTTCAACAGCGCATAAATGAATCGAGATTCCTCTATGAAACGGATATTCAAAATTGGAACTATAACTTTCAGCTCGCAGAAAAAGAGTATATTGCATCTTATCAAGCATTCCAGATTGAAATATCGAGACTTCAGAATATCTACTTAGGGAAAAAAAACGAGTGGCAGAGTAAAAATAACGCTTTTCTGGTTTCACAAGAAAAACGCAATAATGAAGTTATAAGCAAGAAAAAACTGTTTGAAGCTGGAACAATGCCGGTAACTGAATGGGTGGAATTAGTACTCAAGCAAGCGAGTTATCAGAAACAAGGCGCTGTTGATCATAAATTGCATTACAATAGCGTCACAAAAATACTCTTAGTGGAGTATGATTTGCCTGCGCCTAGCGATATTCCAACAATCCTTGAAGTCAAGTATTCTCCAAAAACGGATTCGTTTACTGAAAAACACCTCACTCCTGCCAACGTCCAGAAGCTTTATGACAGCGTTATCTATCAGTTGACTCTTGCTGCTCTCTATCGAATCTTTTCTGCAGACTCCCGAAACCAGATTGACGCGATCGTGTTCAATGGGATTGTTCGCACGATAGACAGTGGCACAGGAAAAAGAACCAATCCTTGCATCTTGTCTATCAACGTGACTAAAACTCGAATCCAAGAGTTTGACTTAAGATCAGTAGAGCCAAAAGCCTGCTTTAAATTGCTAAAAGGGGTCGGCAGTTCTTCACTTCATTCCATGTGCGCAATCGCTCCAATTATGGTATTCAGTAGGGAAGACCGTAGATTTGTCGCCGCCAGAGAAGTTGTAAATACTCTTTCAGAAGGTTCGAACCTAGCGGAGATGGATTGGGAAGATTTTGAGCATCTAATTCGAGAGGTTTTTGCAAGTGAATTTTCATCTCCAGGCAGCGAAGTCCGTGTTACCCAAACTAGCAGAGATGGCGGCGTAGATGCAATAGCATTTGACTCTGATCCTATCAGAGGAGGCAAAATCGTCATTCAAGCCAAAAGGTATAACAATATTGTACCCGTTTCAGCCGTTAGAGATCTCTACGGTACGGTAATGAACGAAGGGGCGATAAAAGGCATTTTAGTTACAACTTCGGACTACGGCCCGGATTCATACCAGTTTGCGAATGGAAAACCAATCACTCTTCTGAATGGTAGCAATCTACTATCCCTAATTGAGAAACATGGTCATAAAGCCTATATCAGTCTCAAAAAGACAGCAAAAGGGTGATTGATCCGCTTCAGTATGGCGATCAAATCGAGACCCATCTTATGGGTGCAGTAAAATTTTTCTACGATATTCAGAATATTCCTTTTTTGTACCAATGAATAATTCAATTGTCAATCGGGGATCTTTATCACTGACGCCTGCACCACCGCCAAAAATGAAGATATCTTTGTCATTTTTATCATAAATCAATTCACCATTACGATTATATTTTTCTTTTTCACCTGCATCACTTTGATGTATTGGTTGCTTATTATCAAAACTGACTATTTCTTCTCTGAATTGATTACACGCTTCCAATGACTTGACAGTTAAAATACCATTCGAAGGGAAGTTGAAAATCACTTCACCGTTTTTCAATGCACGAATGTCTGCTCCAACGCGTTTGTCCTCAATTATTCTCGCCACTCCGTGAAAATTCTTAGTAAACACCAATCGTCTAGGAGCATACTTAGGTTCGGCACAGCCTGCACAAAATAGCAAAAATATAAAAGCTGGTAAACAGTAAACACGACATGATGTTGTCACAATTTAACTCCTTTTTGAATGTGTAATGTGACTTGCTATTTACAGTCACCGCAATCACCTGATGTTTTGATGGTAATGTTTTTGTGTCCCACTCTTGTAAGGTACTCAAAATATGCCCTAGCGCGGGATGATCAAATGCGGAACGACGATAGTTCCAATTTGTCCAGGAACCTGCGACACCAAACCGAATATCAAAATCAGGAAAATAAGCTGTAGATAAGTGAGCATACGAAGAAAGTATATATTTTTTAAATATGTTGTCTATCTGAAAATTCATTTGAAAAATAACAGGGAGCAATGCTTTTGTTATAGGATTAAAACGAAAATGTCTTGGCGGAAAGGCGTCGCTACTTGGACTATTTCAACTTGAAATTGATCTCTAGCCTATTCTCCCCAGTGAGGATTGAGCTTCAAGAAGCCCGCACGCGGACCGACAAAAAACGTCTCAAAAAGACCTAAGTTAGAGCCGGCAACCATTTTTCGATTCCATATGGTTTGCGGCTGGGCAGTCCCGCTTTTTGAAACCTCGCCACTCTCAAAAAGTCGTGAACTCTCATTCTCCATACCGTAGTAAAACCTATCTTCACCCCATCCTTCTTCAGGCATAGAGGACGTCAATATCTCTCCATTTGCAGGTATCCGAATCACATAGAAACCGTCTTTCAAAGGAAACGGCGGAGCGCCTTCAATTCCAAAATGAATCTTTACTGTTCCAACGAATCCTGGGGAGATAATATAGATATTCCCGCGTCTATGACCGCTATTAGTCACCCACAACGTCATTGCCAATACGACTACAAAAAGTGCAGGCAAGATAAGGGAAGTGCGTCTAAAAGGCATTTTTTGCCTCCGTTCAGCGGATAGTTCGGTTTAAAATTACTCTACAATGGAGATAGTACCTCTGAAAGGGTGGAGTTAATTTTCTATTTCAACTTGGGCCGTATTTTAGCCCGTGATCTTCCTCCTGAATTCGATTTAACGAGGATTGATGTCCCTTAACAATCTTTAAGAGAGGAGATGAAAAGCCGATAAGCCCTCTCCGAAAAATCGGAGAGGGCTTATCTGAAATTAGGCTGTAATTAGACTAAGGCGCAGGCGTCAGCGGGAGCGATTGAGTCGACTCGCGTCCGCCGTCGGCGGGAGTCAGCGTGAGTTTCAACTCATGCCCCTGCTCGCTCAGAGCGGTGGGAACC
>JAYUEB010000673.1:0-3225 GCA_043739525.1 Bdellovibrionales bacterium | reverse complement strand
TTCGGAAAACTACTTCAAGACAATGGCATCTTGTCCTCTGCCAACATCTTGGTACACAAGTTCAATAACAGCTTTCGATGCAGTTGAAATAATGTACTGAGTATCAAAGCCACGTTCTCTCGCCGCTTCTCTATCATATTCAGACATCGAACCTTCAGTAAGCACATCCATGATGGCGTCGAGATCAAAAACATCTTTTCTCGGTACTTTAGCAAAGGCCAAGAGATCTGACTTTTCTTTTGCAGTGAGTGTTGAACTCGGCACGAGGGAAATTTTTTGAGTGAGCGCATCTAGTCCGCGATAGGTAGCTGTCGCATTGGCTCCACAGCGCATGAGACTCGATTTCGCGGCTCGCTCTCCACCAAATGTGTTGATAGATGGTAGACTGCTTCCTTCGGTGTAAAGAATGAGACTGAATTTCTCTTTGGCATCAAAGTTTTGCGAAGCCTGCGCACAGATAGCTCTTCCGACATAAGCCGAAACAAAGATCGGACGATACTCGAGTTGAAGGTCTGCTAGCTTTTGAAGTGCGTTGGCTTCGGATTCTCCCAGTTTAAATTGGTGAGCCATTTCATGAAATAAAATTGGCATAATAACGATTTTGAGAGAAGCTCACGGGAATCTTGATAGACGAAGTGCGCTCAAGCAAACCTTAGAGTTTTTTTCATAAGGTGTAGAAGCATCTTTTGGAATCGTTGACTTTTTAACTGCCAAAGAAATTGGATCTACTTCGTCTTCATAACAAGGAGTATCGACAATATCAAATTTCATATGTGCAAGATAGTCGACTGTCGCGTGATTGATTGTAAAGAACGGGCTCCCCAAAACCTTTGTTGAAATCTCTTTAAGTTGAGAACTCAATTCGCGATTGGTTATTTTGAGTGACTCAGTGTTAGCAAGAGCGCCATCGGAAACATGATAAACGTGCTGATAAAGATTCTCGGTAATATTCTCAAGCTCTTCATGCGTCGACTTAAGGGCATCGCCGCCTCCGGTTCCGCCGGGACCTTTTCCTGAGGTGCTGCCGCCTGCAGCGAAGGCAGATGAAGTGGTTATGACGAGAATGGCGAAGATTTGAGTAAGTTGTTTTAAGTAATTCATAAAATAGCTCCAAATATAATTTTTAAGTTTTGATTGAGCTCGGTACTTTGCGACCAAGCTCGGCCCCGTTTTTGTTAATTCATCAATTCTTCAAAAGTGATTTTGTCTTGAACACGACCAACTTCATTGTCGATAATTTTGATAGCGGCTTTTCCGCCCAACATCATGATATATTGTGGGTCGAGATGAAGAGCATCGAGATCTTTTCGGCTATAGCCAGTAATACTTGGCTCTGAAAGTGCCCAAGTAATACTTGAAAAGTTAATGCTTTTGTCGTTCGTTCCGTGAAAAGCAAGTAAGTCTGACTTCTCCTTTGCTGTTAATCCAAAACTGTCGTTGTCCACTTTGGGATTTCCATCAAATGCCGCCTTTAAAGTAATACTTGCCGCGTTTGCTTCAGCTGAGCATTGAAGCAATTGTTGAAGGAGTAACTTTCCTTTTGATCTCGCGATGCTAACTCCTTTTCCTCCAAGAGAAGCATTGAGTTCCACGAGATCTTGATATTGAGAGCTCGTAAGAGATTGAGTGCTTGTTCCACAGATCAATTGGGTTCGCATGCTTGCAAGAAAGATGGTGCGATATTTCAGATGAAGCTCAGCCAAAGCTTGAAGTGCACGAGCTTCTGGTTCGCCCAAATTAAATTGATGAGCGATCTCATGAAATATAATTGGCAAAAGGACTGTCTTTAGAACCGATTTCGGATAACGAGAAAGTCGTGTAGCGCTCAAGCATATAGGTGCATTTTTTTTGTAAGGAGTTGAGGCATCTTTTTCTTCGTCGTCTTCAAAACAGGGGGCATCGACGATTTCAAATTTAAGATTCCTGAAATATTCCCGAGTGGCCGTGTTTACTGAAAAGTGGTCACTGTTTAATACTTTTGAAGTGACAGATTTCAAATCTGAATTCTCTACATGAGTTGTGATTTTAAAATCTCCACCCATTAAATAACTATCAGATATTTCCCAGGTGGTTTCGTACATATGATCGATCACTTCTTGAAGGTCTGCGCGGGTCGATTTTGAAATATTGCCGCCGCCAGTTCCGCCGGGACCTTTTCCGGAACTTCCGCCAGCTGCCCAGAGTGGGCCGGTTGTTAAAAGTATCGACGTCAAAAGCAGCGCAAGTCGTTTAAAAGCGTACATAAAAAGCTCCATAATCTTGTTAGTGAACCTAGCAATTTAAGGTCCAGTGTTTAAAGTTCGTTAACTTAAGTTGTTTGCAATTTAAGCTATTTAACGTTCTGCGTCGAGATAATGATTGTAAACAATGAACGAATTTCGTACAATTTAGTAAACATGAAGAGCAAATCGGTTTTTAGTTTCAATACTTACAAGGCTTTAATGAGTTCACTGCTTTCGGGACCATCTCATCGAGGAGAACTCACGCGTGCGGCGCGGGCTCTGGGTTGTCAGAGGTCTTATCTTTCACGTGTGATTTCAGAAGAACTCCACCTGACTCCAGATCATGCTTTTAATCTTGCAGGTTTTTGGAATTTCAATGTAAACGAGCGCGAATATTTTTTATCTTTAGTTGAGCACGATCGGGCGGGTGACAAAAGTTACCGCGACTTTATTTGGAAGAAAATTTTGGAGATGAAAAGAAAAAATGAATCGGTCGCAGAACGAACAGACCGAAAGTCATTTGTCCTCGACTCACATCAAGCGACTTATTTTTCTTCGTGGGTTTGGAGTGCCATTCATTTTTTGACGAGTATTCCGCAATTTCAATCTCTTGATGAGCTGGCATCTCGAACAGGCATTCGCAAAGAGGTTGCACTTGAATATTTACGCGCTCTTGCGCAGCAGGGATTTGTCACAAGCTCAGGGTCACAATGGAAGTTCCAATCTGGTGAGTTTCACGCGCCCCAAGATTCTCCGTTGGTATTGCTTCATCATCAAAATTGGCGCTCCCGTGCGATGATGGATGCTCAAGCCCTAGGAAGTCTTGAGAGTGTACACTACACTGGAGTTCAAACGATGAGCTTTGAAGATGCTCAAAAGATCAAAGAGCTTCTGTTAAATTTTTTGGGAGATGCGAGTCGCATCGCTGGCCCATCAAAGCCCGAGGAGTGCATGGCGCTCACTTGCGATTTGTTTAAGATTTAGGTACCAGTTTCCTTTTTGC
>JAYUEB010000672.1:0-3226 GCA_043739525.1 Bdellovibrionales bacterium | reverse complement strand
CTAAGCTTTTAAGAGTGATTCAAGAAGGCGAAGTCGAGAGACTCGGTGCTAAGCAGCCTATCAAGATCAATGTGCGTTTGATAGCGACAACCAATCGTAATTTGTCCGAAATGGTTCAGCGTGGAGAATTTAGAGCAGATCTTTACTATCGCTTGAATGTTATTCCCTTGGTGATTCCGCCACTTAAAAATCGTAAGCGTGACATTGAACTCTTAGCCAAATTCTTTTTGGGAGTTTCGAGCATCGTTAATAATAAAGAGAATAAAGGCTTATTGCCTGAAAGTATTCAGAAACTACTGTCATGGAATTGGCCCGGCAATGTGAGAGAGCTCGAAAATGTCATTGAACGTTCAGTCTTACTAAGTGCTTCAAATATAATTGGACCAGATGATATTCACATCAATGGTTTTGAAAAACTCATTCAAAAAACTTTTGATTTTACACCGGGCATGACTTTAGCTGAAGTGGAGAAACAACTGATTCTCAAGACACTTGAGCATACTTCTTACAATCGTACTCGTGCAGCGCAAATTTTAGATATCAGCATTCGTACACTCAGAAATAAACTTCATGAATACAATTTTGTTTCTCCTGAGCCGGAACCTGAAACAGAAGTTCAAATTGAGAAATCTGTGACGACAAATCCAATTTCATTGAGAGGTGGATATGGCTGATCTTTTAGATAAAACCACGCGGGCCTTAGCGGCCTCAGCGGACTTAAGATCATTAAGGCAAAACGTCGTGAGTGCAAATATCGCGAACGCCGAAACTCCGGGCTATTCGGCAAAGAAATTAGATTTTGAAGAGGCACTCGGAAGAGCTCTTGAACTAGAGGGTGTTGGCGAAATGAAGACTTCGAATGAAAGGCATTACCTTGGTGGCGCGGGTTCGATGGCCAATGTGAAGGCTGACACTTACGACAATCCAGATGCGAATATTAATAATGACGGTAATACAGTTGATCTTGAGAGAGAGATGTCGACACTTGCTGAGAACTCTCTTTTGTATAAGGCGGCGATTCAATTGATCAACAAAAAGCTGGCGGCCTTAAAATACGCAGCTGGTGAGGGTGGTCGATAATGGATTTTTTAACTGGGATGAGAGTGAGTGCGAGTGGAATGACTGCGCAACGTATGCGCATGAATACAATCTCGAGCAACATCGCAAATATGAATACGACGCGTACTCCGGAAGGCGGCCCCTACCGAAGAAAAGATATCGTATTCGAAGCGATGCCAGACGCTGCAAGCTTTGGAGAAATTTTAACTTCGGCACCTCAAAAAGACATTAACCGTGTTCAAGTGACAGACATCATTTCCGATCGCAAGGCTCCTATGATGAAATACGAGCCCGATCACCCGGACGCAAATCCCGAAGGATATGTTGCGGATCCAAATATTAACATGATGGAAGAGATGGCGAATCAGTTAACGGCAACTCGCGCTTATGAAGCCAATGTTGCAGCTATGAACTCGACTAAAGACATGGCCATGACGGCCCTTGAAATTGGTAGATAATTTGAGGCTAGATTTAGATGAAAGATGCGAGTGAAGCTCGCTAAAAGAGTGGACTTTCGATAAACTGAAAACAGACACAAGAGGTAAGCCATGGATGGTTTAACAGTTAGAGGCGGACAGCAACTTCTAAACACCGGTAAGACGACGAGTGAAACTCGCGCAGGTGAAAATGCACCTCTGCAATCCACTCCGAATGGAAAATCTTTTGCGGACACTCTTAAAGACTCCATTCAGCAAGTAAACCAACTTCAAAAAGATGCTGATGTGAAAATGCAGCAACTTGCTACTGGTAAGACAGATAACATTCAAGATGTGATGATCGCGGCAGAGAAGGCCGACATCGGCTTGAGATTAATGATGCAAGTTCGAAATAAAATTATGGACGGCTACCAAGAAATTATGAAAATGCAGGTTTAATAGTTTTAATTTTTTGACGGGGAGTAAGGCACTTGCAAAATGTTTTTAAAAGTCTAGTTAGTCAATTCAGAGCTTTCTATGCGAATTTGACGCCCACTAAGAGGACGTCAATCGTTGCGGCCGCTCTGATTTTAGCGACGGCTGTTGGTTTCATGCTGTTGATGATTTCTGGATCAAGTTATGCTCCGCTTTTTACAAATGTTTCAGCTGATCAAACTTCGACAATCATGACGAAGTTACAAGCTAAAAATATTCCATTCAAAGTAGAAGATGGTGGCAAAACCATTTTAATTCCACGTGAACTTGTTGCTTCAACTCAAATGTCTCTCATGACAGAGATCGGAAACAATAAAGTCGGTTCCGTTGGTGCAGGCCTTGAGTTATTTGATAAACAAGATTTCGGCACAACCTCTTATGCTCAGAGAATTAACTATCAAAGAGCTCTGCAGGGTGAACTTGTTCGTGCAATTAATACTCTTGATGCAGTTAAGCAATCAAAGGTCATGATCGCCTTACCTCCTAAAAAGACTTTTTTGGAAGAAGGTAGCTCGCCTACTGCAAGCGTTGTGGTTGAACTCAATTCTGGAAAAATTTTAACTGAAGATCAGGTAAAAGGTATTACCTTCTTGGTCGGAAATGCTGTTGAAGGTCTTGATCCTGAAAAAGTAACTGTCTTAGATACGCGTGGTAAAGTTTTATCTCGTGCCCATGAACCAGGTACACAAGGCGGGTCAGAACTTGCTGAGATGAAAGCAAAAGTTCAAACCGAAATTGAAGAGAAAGTCGAAAGCATTTTAGCTAAAGCTGTTGGTCAAGGTAAAGTCATCGTAAAAGTAAATGCCGACTTGAACCCACGTTCTCAAGTGACGGCTGAAGAAAGCGTTGATCCAGATAAAACAGCGGTCCTTTCTACTACTGGCGAAGAAGAAAACTTAGACGGTCAAAGAACAAATCCTACAGGTATTCCAGGTGCGCGTTCAAATTTGCCTGGCGCAGGAGACACAGGTCAGGTTGGATTTAATCAAACTGTTAAAAAGGGTATTAATACAACAAACTACGTCGTGCCAAAAACAGTACGTAACATCAAAGAGGCCGCTGGCGGTTTGCAAAAGATGAGCGTTGCCGTTTTAGTTGATGGCGCTGTTCAAATGAAAAAGAATGACAAAGGTGAAGAGCAAGAGGTGTATACTCCTCGTACGCCTGAAGAGTTGGCGAAGTTTGAGTCTCTTGTTAAGAGCGCTATTGGCTTTGATGAGAAGCGTGGAGACACAGTCAAAATCGAAAACATGCAA
>JAYUEB010000671.1:0-3227 GCA_043739525.1 Bdellovibrionales bacterium | reverse complement strand
AAAAAGTTCACTTTCTGTTTTGGGATCAAATTGAAAATCATTAATTCTGACATACATCGAAGTCAGGGACTCGCCTTGTTCTAGGGCTGCATAGAGTTTGGCGATTGGGATCTCGGTCGTCCACGCTAAAGGGCCTTCGGCTGTTGCTAATATTTGAGTTTTGTTAAGGTGATAATAGAACTGAGTCGCAGCTCCGAGATGATCATAAAGGCTTAAGCGCCATGTTCTTGGCTTTGCAAAATAGGGCTCTTGAGTTTGGTCTAAAGCCTCAAACTTTTTAATGATGCCTGTACGGCAAAATTCTAAAACCTGATCTGTTTGCTCCTTTGAAAGAGCTTTGAAATTTTGAGCAATCTGTGAGGTGGGAGGGGCTTTTGCTTCTGGTTTGTATTGATAATCCAAATCCTGTTCACCGACTGGAATCACAAAATTTAAGGGCGAATCAATCTGCACTTGGCCTGGCTTAAGACAAATGCTGATCGAAGGATTCAACCTGATCACTTCAGCTTGCGGCAAAATCCGCGCTATCTCTTGCTTAAAAAACTCATATGAAATTGGAAAAAGTGCGTGGTTATACCAAGACCAGTCCTCATGAATAAATTGGCAAGAGCTTGGGACAACAAACTTTGGATTGAGAAGCATCAGTTGTTCAAGCCACTCATGCGGAAGTTCGGGAGCAGATGCTGACATTTTGGTAGGAGCGATAACTTCAAGTTCACGCATTGTCTGAAATGGCCAGAGAATCATGTCCCACGAGCAGCAGCTCACCAGGTCCTTTAGCGTATCTTGATCAATCCACGAGTCGACAAGGTTCAGAACATTCATCCCCTCGGCTCGGATGTGAAAAATCGAATCAACATCAGAATCAAGGGCGCGTTTTGTTATCACCTCAATTGAACCAATTCTTATGGGAGAATCTAAGTGCAACGAATGAATTTGAGAAAAACCGAGCGCACGGATCATCGAAGGCATTTCGTTAAACAAACAGTAAATATAAATCGGCGTTTCACGATCTAGAAGGTTGAGACTTTCAAGCGAACAATGATCGTCATGATAGTGAGATATAAAAACCGCAGAGAGTTTTAATTTTTTAATCGCTTCGTGATTAAATCGAACTTCGGGAAAGGCAAAACAGTTTAAACTGAAAGGGTTTTCAAAAATAGGATCAAAGGCAATCTGGGTGCTCCCTGATTCAAAAATATATCCGGCATGAAGAATGCGAGAGATTTTAAGTGACACTTATTTTTCGTTTCTGAGTGCAATTTCACGTCTTGCCACAGCGACTTCAGAAATTGCGCGAATGACATAATCGCGAAGTGGCTTAAATCCAATGATATGTCGAATAACTTTCGCGCGCAAAAATTTGGTGAGCGCGTTTTCAGGCAAAAGAGCTAAACTGAATACACGATCGGTTCCACGCACGACTGATTTTGCGACCTTGATTCGGTCTGCCTCGTATGCTGGTAAAATATCCAGCGGTTGTTTTTTCTTTAAGACCAAATAAATTTTGTGACTTAAATTCAAGGCGTCTTGCATTCCCGTGTTCATGCCTTGACCACCAGCAGGACTATGAATATGTGCTGCATCGCCAGCAATAAAAACGCGTCCTTTGCCAAATGATTGGCAGAGTCGATGATGAACACGAAACTCGGTTAGCCATTCGGGGTTTGAAATTTCTAAATCAAACGGAGTTAGTTTTTTCGCAATTTTTGAAAACTCATCAAAAGAAATTTCGGTTTGAACTTTTGTCGACAAACCACCTTTTAAAATGAGAATCATACGATAATGTTGCTTTCGATTCATTGGAAAGAACGCTATTGAGCCGAGGCTCGAAGTGCAGACGCGAACCGATTCGTAGTCGTAAGGCCAGCGAATTTCTACGTCTCCTAAAATAAATTCGCCTTCGTATGAATCTCCGGTGAATTTGAGGTCGAGTGCGTGTCTCACGGCGCTATGGGCACCGTCACATCCAGCAACATAAGAAGAAGAAATTTGATATTGAGTGCCGTCTGACTTTAAAAGAGTGCAAGTGACTTCGTTTTCAGTTTGCAGAAGCGAGATGAGTTCGGTATTTCTTTGAACTTTTTCATAAAAAGCATCGAGAGCCTCAATTAAAAATTGTTCGGTTTTGCTCTGCTCAAGAATTAAAATATGATTATATTTACTGTCAATAACCGAAAGATCAATTGTGACTGGATCCAAATGATCAATATGAAAGTTGGCTTGTTTTGCTGGTTGGCCATTTGAAGTCATTTTCTTAACTATTTCGGGCCCAATTGTATTTTCAAGAGCTTCAAGTGTACCGGCCTGAACGCCGAGAGCTTTCGATTTATCAGTAGGAGCAGCTGCTTTATCGACGACGATGCAATTGATTCCTCGGCGCTTCAGATCAACCGCAAGTGTTAATCCGGTAGGGCCGGCTCCGACAATGAGTACATCTGTTTTTAAAGTTTCTTGCATAATTTACGTTTGTACCTGAATTCAATCTCGGAGTCTAGAACGTCTAACTTGGGAGAAAGACTCATTCTCTTGATCTGAGAGGTCAGGGATAAAAGTAAGTTGGCCTTTGGCATTTCTCGTAACTGTAATCGGGGACCACATAATCTCTCTGTGTATGTGCGCTGCCTCGACGGGATCCTTTGGCCAATCGTGAGTTGGCTCGCCAGGAGCATATTCGGTAGTTGGAGTTGCATGAAACGAAATTCTCCACGCCTTTTGCTGAGGATTATAATAAGGCGAAGCGCGTCCAACCCAAGTCAGTCCTAAGAAATTTCGATAAAAATCTGCGAAATCTTTTAAATCCGTACCGTCTTCATTTTCGACCATTTGGTAACGACTTAAAATCTTTTGATTACTCGGTTTGTAAAGCATCCCCACGCCATATCTTGCTGTATAGTCACCAGGGCTTGTCATGCCGGCAAGTTCGGCATCATCGAGGGCGACAACGCGTCCATCATTTAATCGAACACGTCCCGGAGAAACATAAGTCGCTTGAAGCATTGGGCGAAAACCTTCAACAAGCGTTCCGCCAAAACTTCGCATAGCTGCAGGGTAGGGTTTATGTGTTTTGGGATTAATTCCAGCATGAACAAGATGAGACTTGCCGACTAAAAACTGCATGGAAGGATCCATCTCGCTCACATAGATCGAAGTTCTCCAGGGCCAATTATCTTTTTGTCTATCGACCATATCGTAATAATAGATGTAGTTTCCAGTTGCGGTTTTTA
>JAYUEB010000670.1:0-3245 GCA_043739525.1 Bdellovibrionales bacterium | reverse complement strand
GCAGTTATTCCTGGTGGATCAAGTGCTTTGAGTTTGCGTCCCGATTTTAAACCGCCACATTCTTTTTCAATAAAATCTTTGAGTGGATATCCGAGTGGAACTTCGTATGTTCCCGGCTTATTCACATCCCCTGATAAAGAGAATAATTTTGTACCTGGAGATTTTTCAGTTCCGTGTTTACGATAAGTGGCAACGCCATCTCGTAAAATGTGAATCACACTTGCAAGAGTTTCGACGTTGTTCACGATCGTTGGCTTTTTCAAATAGCCACTTACGGCTGGAAATGGCGGCTTCAACTTCGGTTGGCCCTTAAGACCTTCTAGAGATGAAATCATTCCAGTTTCTTCACCGCAAATGTATGCGCCAGCACCTAAGTAAAGATCGAGCTCAAGATCAAAACCACTGCCCATAATATTTTTGCCTAGGTAACCAGCTTCGTAAGCTTCTTTAATCGCTTTTTCAAGAATCGCTGCTGGGCCTGTGTATTCACCGCGAATGTAGATGTAAGATTTTTTAACGTTCAAAGCGAATGAAGAAATAATCATCGACTCAATCAGTTGATGAGGAGCCCGCTCCATCATTAAACGATCTTTGAAAGTACCAGGTTCTGATTCATCGGCATTGCAGAGTAAATAGCGAGGCTCATTATTTTTTGGAAGAAATCCCCATTTTGTTCCAGTTGGGAATCCTGCTCCGCCACGGCCTCTCAAGCCTGCGGCTTTCACTTCGTCGATGATTTTTTGTGGTTCCATCTTAAGAGCTTTTGCGAGAATTTCGTAACCGCCCAAACGTTTGTAACCGGCGAGGCCGCGATACTCTGGATTGCCATAATGTTCTGAGAGGATTTTAACTTCCATTATTTAAGCTCCTTCATGAGTTGCAAAGCTTTCGCATCGTCGAGATTTTCAATATAAGGATCGCGATTCACTTGAAGCATAGGAGCCGTATCACATGAACCCAGACACTCCACTTTACTGAAGCTAAAACGACCGTCTTTGCTCACTTCACCGAGATTTTTCACTCCGCACTCTTTCATCATCCGATCCGTCATCTCGCGTGCACCAGCCATCGCACAACTCAAAGTACAACAAACTTGAATATGATATTTACCCTGAGGTTTCATATTAAACATCGTGTAGAAAGTCGCAACTTCTTCAATTTGTGCAATGGGAATTTCCATCACGGCACTTAAGTGGTGCATAGCTTCTTGACTGAGCCAGCCACCATTTTCGTCTTGAGCTTTATACAAGCAGCGAATGATCGCCGATTGCTTATTCTCGTATCTGCCCAATTCCTTTTTTACGTAATCGAGTCCATCTTTTGAAAGCGTAAACATTCGTTCTCCTAAAATATCTAAATCGCCCTGCGATTTTCTAAAATATCTAAATCGCCCTGCGATTTTCGGCTACCGATCCAATTCGCCGGCGATTAAATTCATACTTCCCAAAATTGCAATCACGTCAGCCACAGGGCCGCCAGTGATTTGCTCGCAGAAGCTTTGGTAAATAGCAAAACAAGGCGGACGTACTTTCAGACGATAAGGTCTTCCAGAACCGTCGCTTACTAAATAAAATCCAAGCTCTCCGTTACCAGCTTCAGTCGCATCGTAGAGTTCGCCGACCGGTGGTCTCAAACCTTTAATGACGAGCATAAAGTGATTCATGAGCCCTTCAATATTGCCGTAAACATCTTTTTTCTCAGGCAAGACAATTCCGCGATCGCGAATAGTGTAATCACCTTCTGGAATGTTTTTACAAACTTGCTCGATGATTTTAAGAGACTGACGCATTTCTTCAACACGAACCAAGTAACGTTCAAAGACATCGCCATTAGTTCCGACTGGAATATCAAAATCAAGTTGATCGTAGCCATAATAAGGAGTTGCTTTACGAAGATCTAACGGAACGCCCGTGGCTCTTAAGCAAGGCCCCGTGTAGCCCCAAGCAATTGCATCTTCAGCCGAAATCTTACCGACGTTTTGTGTTCGCTTGATCCAAATTTTGTTGCCCGTCAAAAGAGTGTCGAGTTCGTCCACGCCATTGCGGATTTCTTTGCAAACTTGCAAAACATCTTGGTACCAACCTTCAGGCGCGTCTTGCGCCATTCCGCCGATACGAGTGAGCGAAACGGTCAATCGTGCACCACAAAGTTTTTCAAACAGAGAATAAACTTTTTCACGGTAAGTAAAAAGATGGAAAAATCCAGTTAAGGCACCTAAATCGACAGCGTTCGCACCAATACAAACAAAGTGATCGATGATGCGTGCAAGCTCAGACAAAATCACCCGCATTGCTTGCGCTTTCGGAGGAATTGTCACCCCCAACATACGCTCAACAGCTTTGCAATAGGCGACGTTGTTAAGAGGCGCTGAACAATAATTCAAACGATCGGTATATGGAATGACTTGATTGTAAGGATGAGTCTCTGCCATTTTTTCAAAACAGCGGTGTAAAAATCCGAGTTCAACATTGGCGCGAGCAACTGTCTCGCCGTCAAGCTCAGCCATCACACGTAAAGTTCCGTGAGTTGCAGGATGTGCAGGTCCAATATTGAGAGGAACTAAATTTCTGCCAGCGGGATTCCATTTTGAATCAGGAGCAAAGTGCACAGGCAAAGCCTCAGTGCAATGCTGCTGATGATCGGCATCGTAATCTTTGCGAAGGGGGTGGCCCACAAATTGATGATGACATAAAATGCGAGTCATATTTGCGTGGCCATCGAACTTCATGCCGAACATATCGTAGGCTTCGCGTTCGAAAAAAGTAGCACCCTTCCAAATCGAAGTTGCAGTTTCAACCGTCTCGCCTTCAGCAAGTTTGGTTTTCACTCTTACGCGCTGATAATTTTTTGAATTAAACAAATGATAAACAACTTCAAATCTTTGTTTGCGATCTGGATAATCGGCACCACAAACATCCATCAAGAAATCAAACTGAGATTGATTTTTGAGAAAACGTAAAAGATTGCCTACTTCTTCTTTTGGAATTTCGATGCAATCATCACCAACAGCTGTACGAAACGAATATGTTCCGACAGTTGTTCTGCCAAAAAATTGTGTGAGATCAGCTTTAAGATTTTCTAAATTTTTGCTGATCGTTCCAGACGAAGTATTCGTTTCAAGGTTGAGCATAAGTCGGTGCCTTCCAGTTATCTCTCCACGGACGTGGTTTATGTTAAGCGATCATTCTTTGCAGAGCCATGATTCCATCCAAAACAGCTTCGGGAGTCGGAGGACAGCCCGGAAC
>JAYUEB010000669.1:0-3256 GCA_043739525.1 Bdellovibrionales bacterium | reverse complement strand
TAAAACATTGTACGCGATCGCCTTCACGTCTTCAGCAGTCACATAACCACGACCACGAATAAATGCATTCGCTTTTGCAGATCGAATCAAGTTGATCGTTGCGCGCGGGCTACCGCCAACTGTAATAAGACCCTCGAGCTCATCGAGACCATATTTTTTGGGAGTCCGAGTCGCCATTACGAGCTCAACAATATAATTTCGAATTTTGTCATCAACGTAAACTTGATCAACGCGAGAACGAGCCCGCGTGAGTTCTTCTCGAGTAATCACCGCTTCGATGTGTGGCTGATTATCCTGACCCATGCGATTCATGATCTCAAGTTCTTCAGCCTTAGTTGGATAAGTCACCAAAATTTTAAACATAAATCGATCGAGCTGTGCTTCAGGCAGAGGATAAGTACCCTCTTGTTCAAGCGGATTTTGAGTCGCAAGTACCAAAAACGGAGCTTCAAGAGGATAGCTCGCATCGCCGATTGTGACCTGTTTTTCGGCCATTGCTTCAAGCAGCGCACTCTGCACTTTTGCCGGAGCACGATTGATCTCATCGGCCAAAACGATGTTCGTAAAGATCGGTCCTTTTTTGGGAGCAAACTCACCTGACTTCGGATTAAAAATCATCGTACCAATCAAATCACTTGGAAGAAGATCTGGAGTAAACTGAATACGGCCGAAGTTAAGTGATACCGATTTTGCGACTGAAGAAATAGTAAGGGTTTTTGCAAGACCCGGAACCCCTTCAAGCAAAACGTGCCCGCCTGTCAAAAGCCCCATCAAGATTCCCTCAAGCATTTCTCTTTGCCCGACAACAACCTTGTTGATCTCTTTCATCATCTTTTCAACGAATTGACTTTCATTTTTGATGGCTGCATTGAGCGCGACTACATCGACTTCCACCACTCACTCCTTTAGAAGATCTTCTTGTTGTAATTAACCCTCAATAGTCTGAACCAGACTTTGAAAAATTGCCAGCTCGAAAATAGAGGCGTTTTTTTTGCACCGCGGATTTTAACGCGTAAGCGCCTTGAGGAAATCAAATTTGAGTTGGCGAATTGCTCGAGAGCTCCTATTCTGACTTGAGGTTCTCCATCCGCAAATTTAACTTAAAGGGAGTCTGGACTTGTTCAAAAAAATCCTCGCTCATCACATTTTGAAAACTTGGTTCATCATTGAAACGCTTTGCCTCCTATTGATGATCGTCGTTCACCTCATTTCAGGTCGCTATGCGACTCTGGGAGCCTTCATTTTTGCGGTATTTTTGAACGTGCTCTTGTTATTTTTTTCGAAGCCACACATCTATCGGCTATTCGAAATCTCTCCCATTGAGGGGCGCGATGCATGGAACTTAACTGCGAGCGCACAAAAGTTTGCAAAGCTTGCGGGCATTCAAACTCCTGAAATCTTTTTACTCAATATTCAAAACTCGCTGAGCTATTCTTTTTCAAACTCGAGCCAAGATTCTGCGATTTTTCTGTCTGAGACCTTAGTCGAGGACCTTCATCCCGACGAACTAGAATCACTGATTGCCTTTGAGGTTGCGCGCATCAGCCTTGGACTCAGTTTTCTAACAGCGATCGCAAGTTCACTTGGTTATGTGCTCAATCTTTTTGCTGAATTTTTTGACAGATTCATCCTGCTCCAGGCTTTAGTAAAACCTGAAAAGCGCAAGAACTATGCTGAAGCACTTATGGCGCCCTTCATCATGATGCTTTCTTCCATCCTCATTCGAAAGTCTCAAAACTTAACAGCGGATGACCTTGCCAGTCAGTGGTTGAATGATAAAAAAGTTCTGGCTGTAACACTTTGGAAACTCGATTCTTTAGTTTCGACAAGGCCTTATCGTATTCGCCTGTCTGACTCCTATTTATTTAGCATCAACCCCTTGACGAACCAAACTTGGACCCGATATTTCTTGCTGCAAGCATCAGTGAAAAGTCGGATTCTCAATTTAGTAGGGCATTATCCCATTTAGAAAAGGGAATTGAAAGGCAATCAAATGACACAGACTACGCCAAATACCGCAAACCAAAATATAGAAGCTAACTTTTCGACACTCGTTTTGTCGATCGGTTCTTCAGCCGCGATGTCGCTTGGAATTGCTCCGAACCCAACTACCGGCAAAACTGAAAAAAATCTCGAGGTTGCGAGATTCAATATTGAGCTCTTAAGAATGCTCAGACAAAAAACTGTCAATAATTTGTCGCCCGACGAACAAAAATTTTTAGATTCAGTGACTTCAGATTTACAAATGAAGTTTGTTCAAAACTCAAAATAAATTTAAAGACCCAACATAAAGGAGTTTCATATGTTGAAGTTTTCAAAACACAGTCTCGTTTTGATTCTAGCAGCGACCTTAAGCATGAGCCCTTTTACCCAGGCACAAAGCCAGCTCGCTAAAGCAGATCAAGTCGATTTCGCAGAAGGTAAAACGCCGCCACTTGATCCTAAAAAACTTGATGCCCCTCTACCAAAAAATTTGTTTGTTGAACTTTCAAAGTTAATTAATCCAGCTGTCGTTTTTATTTCGACCACCCAAAATGTTCGTCAAGCTCGTGGTCAAGGCCGAGACCCTATGCAAGAGTTTCTAGAGCAATTTATGGGCGGAGGTCACGGTGGCGGCTACGCTCCTCCACCTCAAGCCATGCAGGCTCTCGGAACGGGATTCATTATTAAATCAAATGGTCTGATCGTGACCAATAACCACGTCGTTGAGCAAGCCGATGTCATTAAGGTTCAACTTGATAACTCATCCAATGTTTTTTACGAGGCGAAAGTCATCGGCCGCGATCGACGAACAGATATTGCACTGATCAAAATTGAAGCCAAAAAGGCTTTGCCTGTGGCACCCCTCGGAACCAGCAAAGATTTGCAAGTCGGCGAATGGGTTGCTGCCTTCGGAAATCCTTACGGTCACGCGCACACCATGACAAAGGGTATTGTTTCGGCAATCGGTCGCGAAATTGGAGAGCTAAACAAGTTTCCGTTTATTCAAACAGACGCGAGCATTAATCCTGGTAACTCAGGTGGGCCACTCGTCAATACTCAAGGCTACGTGATCGGCGTTAACACGGCGATCGATGCACGCGCACAGGGGATTGGTTTTGCGATCCCGATCGATAACGTTAAAACCATTTTGCAAGAACTTGAAACCAATGGCCGGGTTAAACGCGGTTTTATCGGAATTGGCCTGGGAGTTTTGTCTCCGGAGATCGCTAGCAACTTGGGTTTGGAAGACGCTGAAGGCGTTGTGATCACACAA
>JAYUEB010000668.1:0-3259 GCA_043739525.1 Bdellovibrionales bacterium | reverse complement strand
CTTGAAATGCCTCCACTTTTTATCTATTCCGCTTTTGGATAAGTACAGCCCAGTTGGATTGTAGGCATTAAGCGATTAATTCCGACTTGTGTTTGAGCCTTTTTAACTGCTTCATCAAACAAAGAGCTTTCAAGACTTGGTGTTTGCGACAAAATATAAAGACTATATCCGAAGCGATCTGTCACAACTGCGTAACGGTAGCTTTCATCAAGTGCGATAATCCAATAATCACCCTTCCACGGAAATCCAAAATCAACAGAGAGTTTTGCGTTTGTTGCATCTTTAGGTATGGCAGTACCGCGAATTTCACTCAGTTTGCCGCCAACTTGATATTTGTCACAACTATTATAAACTGAAACTCTGCCATCTGTTGTCGGAGTCAATACTTGGCGCGCGCATGCGCAAACAGGTTCAACAATTATTGGATTGCGAGCGATTTCATACCAAGTACCGGCATACTTTGTTAGATCAACTTGTTTAACAGTTTGAATTTCAGCTAAAGCGCCGGACCCACTTACAACGAGACCAAGAAGAAGCATGATTACACGTTTCATTTTGCACCCTTTTCTTTCAATTTACCTAATGCAGTTCACGTGCCGACAAATTAAACTCATAAATTGTTTCTGACAACACAAAAGGGCAAGGTGCCCACTTTTTCCGGGGCGAAATTTGAAATTTTTTTAATGTTCGATGTTCAGTTTGCGAGATACTGAAATTTTGTTTTGTGATCGAGGCAACTTTGAATGTCGGTCTTCTTCGCCGAAGCCTTACTTTGTTTCATCACTTCTTTATCTGAGAGGTCAGAATTCTCGGCTCGTAACTTCAAAGCGAGATCTGTTTGAACCATCCCTGTGATAGATTCGGTCCAAATCGATGATTTACCCATTACCTTTGCAGGACCCCAATCTGCATCAATGAAATCATATTCAACAACTTGAGTATGGCTCTCTCCGTCCTTCTTCAACAAAACAAAACCGTCGTAAGTCTTCATGGTTTTACCTGACGAAAATTGATATCGAATGAGGTGTTGATCTCCCGAAGCTTCAACTTCATAAATCATTTTGTATTTGATATTCGACACAAATGGGACCGGCACGTACTGCTCAAAACTCACAAGAGATCTGTGTTCACTCTCTAGAGTCGCACTCGCCGATACCAGCCCGTCGAACCACTTCGGATAATCAGCAAACTGAAGTAACAATTTTTCAAGTTTATCAACTGTTGTTGCGACTTTATAAAATTGAGCTGCACCAATATAATACTCATTTTTGGGATATGAAAAGCAACGAATCCCCACCCTATTTTCATCATTCATTTCAGTGATTATTTCAGACGGAGCTTTCAGATAGTCGATTAAAGCTTTTGTATAGTCTGAATCAACCCCGCCCAGAGTATGCAAATCCCAAGCGTGGGACTGAAGAGAAATTAAAATTGAGAATTGGAACAATACCCTCAACAGCATTTCTCACTTACCTTTGAAGTTTGCTGCCAAGGATTGCAACTTCATTTTATGAGCAACGACGTTAAAGTATTTGAATTGCGTGGTCTCAAAAATTTTCTGTGAAGCTTTTTTTCTCAGATAGAGCACCGAGATCCCATATCCAATAATGACAGCTACCGCATGATCGATTCCTATCAATTCATTTCGAATCGTTGAAAATAAAATGAAAAATACAACGCTACCGATCAGCATTGTATACCGAATTTTCTTTTTCAAGAAGTACGCCAATGCACCAAAGCAGGCCATAATTCCGAGTGAGGCGCCGACATCTATGAAACTATAGGTATCCTTAAATAGGTGAGGCGCGACTGTTTTGAGAAATGGCAATAGAACTGCACCATTTGGAATATTAGCTTCCATCCCGGAACAATAAACTAATGCCGCGAGAATCGTGCCTCCGAGCATTTCAAGCGCACCGGTAAACAACAAGAGCGCGATCATATTTCCGAGTAGATGAAATTCGTTAAAGTGCATAAAGTCAGAAGTAAAAATGATGAACCAGCGATGATCCGCAAAATGCTCGTACGAAAAGCCATACTTCTCAAGCGCACGATAATCAATTTTGCCAAGGGAATCTGAGGTAAAAATAAATGCGAAGACATTTAAGAAAAGCATCGTCAAAGTGAATTTCAGTCTCAAGGCCACAGACTCAAAGGTCAAATTTACGAGTGGTGAATAGGTAATCACGTCGGGATCCGTCGCCCATGCAAGCGGCTTAGGGATGTTGTGTCCACTATGCCATTGTCTTAATTTATGGTTGAACTCTCGAATCAAATTAAAATCACTGAAGAGCCTCAGAAAACCCCAGATGTTGCGCAGAGAAAGTCCCTCTGGAGTTGCGAGATACGCGGACTCTTCTGACGTCGGCATAAACTTCTTCTTAAAATTATAAAGCGCTTGAAAATTATAGGGAGAATGCGAACGTTGAAAAACAAAATTTAAAACCTTACGAACAAGTGGAAAATCTCCAGCACCTTCTGAACTGTCAAGCCCCGACAATGGAGAAATTCCAAGACTCGCCATTTCGTAACCTTGTTTAGCAAGCGTTTCAAGCGCCGTTGCAACCAAGGCCTCGCTGACACCATTGAGAGCAAATGGCCGGCGAATGAGATCATGAAGAAAATATCCATTTCGCGCATAAATCGGTGAACAGGCGAGAAATGCCTCTACAACTTCGCCGTGTCTTGCAACAAAAAACTTTTTGTCTTCAGACGCACTCATTGGACTTACTTCAGTTAAAAGCTTGAAGCCCTCAGACTGTCTGCTCAACATCCACAAATCTAAGACTTCATTAAGTGAATCAATGAGACGTTGGCTCTTGAGAGTTGAGCTCGAGAACTCTTCGATCACAATTCCTTTTTTGAAGGCTTGCTTAATGGCTGACTTGGTTTTGAACGCCAGTACGTCGGTCGTATACGTCTTTAAATCAAAGATAGGTTCATGTCCGATTTTCAATAACTTGTAACCAAGCTCTTTTGCTTTTTCAGCGGTGTGACTATTGATGGCAAACAATAATGGTTCCTGCTTTTTTGTTTTACTAAATTTAATGAAACTTAAAAGCGCTTCTTTCGTTAATTCAGGCGGACAAAGTGGGTCCGTCAATAAAATATTTTGCCCTTTTTGCTCGTGATAGCCGACTGCAGGATGAAGATTAAAACCTGGGTGACTTGTCATCTTCGGATAAAAATACTGAAAATGTCCATAAAGATGATAAATGCTGTTTGTATTATAACCGGTTTTTTTAACAAGTTCCGTAAG
>JAYUEB010000667.1:0-3267 GCA_043739525.1 Bdellovibrionales bacterium | reverse complement strand
GACAAAAAATAAATGAATCGGACTCAAATTTTTAGAATTTGGCAGAGAAATATTCACCGGAGTCGACGAATCTAATTTGAAATTGAGCTGTGAGGCTTCGGGGATTGTTTGATTTTTTTGCGACTCATAAGACTTTGCCAAATGGGATGTCTCAAGCAAAGTTGAAACGCCGATTGGCAAAGCCTCAATCTTCGCAAAGGCTGATGGAATAGCCAGTAAAAGAACGCTACCTATAATTTTGAAAAATCGAGCCGGGATTAACATGATCATTCATTTTGAGAGTAAATCCTTAAAAACACAAGATTCGCCGCCCTAAGCTCAATTAACGGCTCACAAAAGTCGAGTCCAGAACACTCGTTTCGGACTATGCAGAAGGAGGTGCGCGCTAGACAATAAAATGAATGCGAATAATTTCAAAATTTCAAATATTGGCTCTCATTTTTTTGGCGGCAGGACCACTGGCAAATGCAACTGCCAATCACGGGCCTCCCCTTTCAATTATTATTGATCCCGGACATGGTGGAGTCGATCACGGCGCCACTCGTGGCGAGATTAAAGAATCGCAAATCTGCCTTCACATCAGTCAGTACTTAGTGGCCATGCTCAAAAAAAATCCGCAGTTTAAGGTGTCACTGACAAGAGCGTCAGACGAACAAATGAGTCTCGGCGACCGCGTTGAGCTTTCAAAAATAAATAAGGCCGATTTGTTTTTGAGCATTCACGCAAATGCATCCGAAGATCCAAAAGCTTTTGGAATGGAGCTCTACTTTCAAAACCAAATGGCTCCCGATGAAGAAAGTTTATTCTTAGCAAACGCTGAGAACCAAAATGCGCTGAGCTCAAAGAAACTGGACAAACTGACCTCGCAAAACGATGTCGACAATATTGTTGACGACTTGAAACGCAATCAAAGAATCTCACAGAGTTTTGATCTTAGTGAAAGCCTTTTTGATTCGCTTCCGCGTGCGGCTTTTGGCCGAATCAAAAATCACGCCTTGAGACAAGCTCCTTTTTACGTCATCTCGCAAACCAATATTCCGGCGGTTCTAGTTGAGGTTGGCTATATTTCGAGCGATGTCGACAAAGTGAAACTCGCAAGTCCCGAGTACCAAAAGAAACTCGCTGGCTATCTCTATGAAGGCCTTCTAAAACACAAAGAAATTCTAGACAAAGAACGCATTAAAAGCCTAGAGTAGCGCGCATGCGTATAGACCAAAGAAAACCCGATCAATTGCGTCCCGTTAAACTTACTCCACATGTCACTCGCTATGCTGAGGGCTCTGTGCAGGTTGAATTTGGTCATACCAAAGTTCTCTGCACTGCGAGTGTTGATCAGGCCGTTCCCAAATGGCTTGCCGGAACGGGCAAAGGTTGGATTACCGCCGAATACGGAATGCTCCCCCGCTCAACCCATACCCGCATGAATCGTGATAAAATTTCAACCGGCGGTCGCACTCAAGAAATCTCAAGACTCATAGCTCGATCTCTGCGAGCAGCAGTTGATTTGAAACTCGTTGGTGAAAGACAAATCATGGTCGATTGCGATGTCATTCAAGCTGATGGCGGAACACGCACTGCTGCAATTACTGGTGGATTTGTTGCTCTAGCGCTCGCTTTTCAAAAGCTTAAGCATGCGGGTTTGATCCCCCAATTGCCCCTCAAAGATTATGTTGCTGCCATTAGCGTCGGTCTCAAAAATGGGGAAGCACTTCTCGATTTATGCTATGAAGAAGATTCTGAAATTGAAACCGATATGAATTTTGTGATGAACTCAAAATCGAAGTTTATCGAAGTACAGGGCACTGCTGAAGGCGAGGCATTTTCTCACGATGAACTGATGAAATTAACGAGTCTCGCGCAAAAAGCTTGTTCCGAACTTTTTCAACATCAGAGTGAAATCATCGGAAGCTTTTTTCCGCTAAAGGTTTAAATGGAACTCTGGATCGCAACTTCAAATCAAGGTAAACTCAACGAATTCAAAATGCTTTTGAATCGCGCCGGCTTGCAAATTCATTCGCAGAATGAACTACCGGTGTTTTCTCCAAGACCTGAAAACGGTGATACGTTTTTAGCCAACGCCAGAATTAAAACCAAGGCACTTAAATCAGTTCAGAATAAACATTGGGTTTTGGGAGAAGATTCGGGCCTCTTAGTTGCCGGCCTCAATAATTTACCAGGTGTTCATTCAGCTCACTATGCGGGGCCACACGCCAGTGATGGCGAGAACAATGCGAAGCTCTTGAAAATGATGGCGATCCGAAATATTGCCGATCGAAAAGCTCAGTTTGTGAGTCAGATTGTGGTGTTTTCACCCGAAGGTGAAGAGTTTTTATATGAAGGAACTCTTGAAGGCACAATTGCCTCCAACTCTCGTGGTCAAGCTGGGTTTGGTTACGACAATGTTTTCATTCCGACAAGCGAAACCTTGACGATGGCAGAACTTGGACTCGCGAAGAAAAATCAGATCTCTCATCGAGCCAAAGCAATTGTTAAAATGCTAGAGGCCATCGGCCCCAAGCTTCAACTTTAATTTTCGCCTTATTCATTCCAAAAATCTCCTCTAGAGTTCGAGCGATGGGATCGAATCAACAATCGAAACCGGGAGTTTCGTTTGAATTCTTGCACCCAGAATTTTGAGTGTTGCGACAGGGCCAATATTGATAAACTCAGAAACCTTTAAGACGTCAGACATCCATTTGAATGTTTCTTGCCACCGCACTTGGCCTAAAATATTCTGCTTTAAATCTTGAGGAATTGAGGCGACATCTAAAACCATTCCCGGCGCTACTGAGGACAAAATAGGAATCTCCGGCACTCTGAAAGTTTTTTCAAGAAAAATATATTCTAATTTTTTATAAGCAGGCTCCATGAGTGGCGAGTGCAACGGATAAGGAAGGATCAACTCCACTTTTGAATTCTCGGCGACTTCACTCTGAGCTTGCCAAAGTTTCAAATCGGCTTCTCGACCAGCGATGAGACAATCATTTTGAGTTTGATCCATTGCTAAATGCAAATTGTAAAAGTTGAGCTCTTCAAAAAATGCTTTCTCTCGGGGACGTTCGGTTTTAATATGCAAAAGAGATCCTGGCTCGATGTCTCTCAGACCGTCGGCAAATTTCTCAATTCCTTCGAGCGCGGTTTCGATATCGATTACGTTTGCGCAGATAAGTTTGGCAAGATCTCCCATTGAGCATCCGACTAAACTCAGTTTGGTGCCGAACTGCTTAGTATAGGACCGAAAGAGACCAACTTGAGTGAGCACCGAGG
>JAYUEB010000666.1:0-3267 GCA_043739525.1 Bdellovibrionales bacterium | reverse complement strand
AACTTTTGAGAAACCATTGAGTTCAGATCCTCAAAATATCCCTGAAGGTAAGTAGATTTAAATTGGGAGTTCAACTGTTGAGAATATTCATTCTGCTTAGACGATGAATTAATTGCCACATATGAACAGCCGGGCCATTTCTCTTCTACAATCGCTCGGCTTCCGCCCCAGCCTGGGCCCAACTCTAAAATGTTCGGCACGAGATTTTCAATTAAAATAGGTTTCAAGGTGGCACGGACCAACTCTGCCTGTGCCGTTCGAATGTCGATTGAAGGCCACATACCGAGATTCATAAAATTCGTGCCATTGATATCTAGAAGTCGATAAGAGGACTCAGTCAAACGATAGTAGCTTTGAGCTTCTTCTGGAGCTTGATTGAAATCAGGTTGCATCTCAGTCATTGATTTATTGTCCTGCAGGTTCAAAAAATAAATCTATAATCCAATCAGGAGCCGGAGTCGATCGATTGGTTTTTAAATCGATCAGGGCAAATTCGAGGACTCCATCACTAAAAATAGTTTCGCAATTTTCAGAAGTAATCGAAAATGGAACGATGAGCGTTTTTTTGTCTTTGATCTCCTGAACGAAAGAAACCGCTCGGACTTTTTGCAGACCATTAATGGATCGCTTAAAATTCATTGTCGCCTTCGTCATGAAAAATCCAATACCTTGGCCCGTCACATCTGAAATTTTTGTTTTCATATCTCTCGACATAAAATTGAGACGAGCTGTCGAAACCAAATCAACGTAATGCTTACTGTTCACGTGACCATAAGAATCTAAGTCGGAAAAACGAATGTCGAGAGTATCGGCGTACTCAATCGGTTTTCTCATTAACGAATCACTCATAATTCTCCTCGCCTCAAATTTTCTTTACCGAATCTAAATTTCTAGCTTCAGAAATGACAGCTCGGGCAATGAGCGAATCAAGTTCGGTAGGGCCAAGTTCAACAGCTAAGATTCCTAAATCACCAAGAATTGAATAGCTAAAATCTTTTCGGTTGGCCTGAATACAAATATTGTTCATTTTTCGAATTAGACTCTTTTTTTTAGTTGATGTCAGGCAACTGGCAACTTCGTCCGGATCACAAATAGTCATTAAGGTTTTACCCATCAATAAGTGACGACGCTCGTCTAATTCAACTTCATGATCAAGAGCATTTAATGCGCGATCGGTGATTGCCGTGAGTCTCCATGCGCAGTATGCGGCCGAAATTGATTCAGTTAAAATTTGAAATACAAATGCTTTTTCAGCTAGCGAGTTCAATGACAATACTAAATCCGAGTAACCATTGGCATAAGTTGTCGCTCGATCGTCGTAGCCGATACGATCGACCTCTGCTTGAAACAAATCCACATGGCGCTTTTCATCTTGCAACTGGGCATTCAGCAGAGCTCGTTTCCTCTTATCATTTGCGAGGCTCAGCATGTCCTCAATGATTTCTTCGCCTTTGCATTCGGCGGCCAAATGTTGACTGTAATGCCATCGCACTTCGTGATCGATCAGACCCGCAATACGTTTAGGCGAAGCCTCAGGTTCTAAAAACTGAGTGAGCAAAGATTTTTCAAGGAGCATCATAGTGAAGACTTTCTAGAAATAACGAGTTCAAACACACAGGCTAAACTGTACCCAGTTTCATATGCTCAAGAGACAATTTTGCAATCCTCATGCCGCCAAACTGCTAGAGGACTATGACTTAAAAGCCACCAGGCTTAATCTACGAATAAAATGAAGTGAGCAGGCCCTTTCGTTCAGAATATTTTACACTCTGAGGACCCACCCGAGCCAAAAGGCACCTGCCGATTACTTTAGGGCTGCGCCTGTAAATACCATTGAGCCATTGTAAATGAACATTCTTCGATCGCTGACCTTATCAACACTCACGCCATTTTTTTCGCGTGTGTAACTAGCAACCGCATCGGAGTTTCCAAAAATTGAGTCTAAAACTTTTAGCGCTACGGAACCTACTTGCGCGTAGATATTGGGTACCTTCTGAAGTCCATCAGATAAAACTGTTGCTCCATGCGGTGGAGGAGCGGCGAGCGTCGGCAGTTCAATACTTTGTCCAGTCGCTGAAGCGAGTTCAGAAATCACTCGATTGACCAGTTCTGTTTTAACTTCGGCTCGCAATGAATCGGCGAATTCGTAACTTTCTTGATCGCTTGAGACCTCCATATTGAATTCGTCGCTTGAAGTACTCGTGTCGATAATCGAATTGGATGTGCTCGAGCTAAAGAAGCCTCCGCTTGATCGACTCTCTTGAATGTGTTTTGCAATCGAAGCCAAATTAAAACGAGCAGTATATTTTCTCAGCCCCTGCAAACTAAATTTGTATTGAAAATTTGAAGCCAAGTAGGCGTCAATTTCAGTTTGAGAAAGATCAGCTAGAATCTGGCCATTTTTAATGAAAGGGCAAGCTCCGGCAAAGTTAAGAACAATCTGGCCGGTAATTGCATCACCCATAATCACGCTTCCGCTGGACGCACTCAGAGTTCCGTCTTTAGAAATTCCTGAGGTGTTTTCGAGTCCTTGAATATTTTGCGTTACAGAACCTGTGACGACATCGCCTGCCGCGCCAAGCTTTCTTGAAAACACAATTCTTCCGGCTTCGAGTGGGAGTCTTGCGAAATGCATTTTTGGATTGGCTTTTTGGTAATCAGCAATAAGCGCATCCCAGTTAACAAAATACTTGATCTGCCCTACTGCCACGCCTTTTTTATCATTGTTAAACATCAAAAGAGATTTTTGTGTGAGATCGATCATCTCCAATGTTTTTTGTATTTCAGGCACAATACTTGGATCAATCGGCTGAAAAGTATGAATGGACCCACTCGACTTTTTGGACCCATCTAAACTCGTGTCTCCAAATCCAGAGTCGTTACTTGAATCTACCGGAGCCTGAGCACGCTCGAGCTGATTACTTAACAACTCCAAATGTGCATATTCGTTCGCAAGAACACGGAGTGAACTTTCATATGCTCCGCACAACTTGAGATTCATATTGGGTGCGAGACCCTTAATTTCAAGGCGACCTTGAGCTGGAGGCAAGACATAGGCTGTCGTACAAGTTTCGTCAAAGTAAATACCTGAAGCATTGCCCACTGGGATTATTTTATTCGCCTGAGCGCAATTTGGGTATTTCACTGGCGGACCAGCCATGACGAACATTGGTATCAGGATTTGGGAGAGCAGAAGAAGCGAATTTCTCATTTTGTTTTTCATAAATTTATTCCTTAATATTTTGAGCGTGCTAGGTTTCATCAAAA
>JAYUEB010000665.1:0-9823 GCA_043739525.1 Bdellovibrionales bacterium | reverse complement strand
TTGATTTTTTGAGAGCTGTTCAAGCAAGAGAAGCATTGAACTTACAGGGGTCCGAAACTCATGGCTTAAAACCTGAAGTGCCAGTCGGTTTTTATGTTGCTGCAAATTTTTGTCATATTGGCGTTTAAAGTAAAAACCAAAAAATATAAGGAGTGCCAAGCCCAATAAGATCAAAATTACCATTGAGTAACGATACAGATAGGATAGTGCGTGTTTGGAGCTATATGTCCAGCAGCTGCTGCCAAGACGCTGCAAACACAAAGTTCCTGGGGTAAATGCAATCAAATCATACTTTTCGTTTGCCAGCTCGGTTCTGAATTCTTGAACGTTATAAACCCAATAGCTCAAAGGCGAAAATCCCAAGCGCAATTGATTTTTAAAAAAAATGAAGTCTTTGGTGAGGACCAAATTTTCACCTCTGACAATTTCTTCGACTTGCGACTCATTTAATCGAGAAATGGTTGAATATTGTGTGTCGTGAATTTGATGTGTATTTAAGACTTCGCTTAGCTCCGATACCTTAAAAAACGAGAGATGTTGCTCGATCCATAGTTTTTGATTGAATGGGGCGGCTCCTGATTGGGACAAGAGATATGCATAACTGTATCCAAACTTGTCGGTAAAAGGAGCCGACTCGAGAAATCCCGCAGGCAATTTTTCGCCCTCATTCAAGAAGTGTTCAAAGATTTCAGATTTTGTTTGTCGCTTTCCGAAAATGTCACTTTCGATAAAAAAATTCTCTTCTTTTACGAATGCAGTCTGCGCTATTTGCTTTTGAGCCCTTTCTGGCTGGCCATTTTTATCATTGCAAATTGGATTTGAATTCTGCACACGTAATTTTCGTATATCTAGAAGTGGATGCAAAATTTGAAATTGCCCGCCACCACCATAAAGTGAAGTGAAATTAATTTCTGTTATTGGGCTATGTTTTTGGCGAAAAGAATCTAAATATCGAGCCAAATCATCATTCGAGCCTTGAGCTAGAAATAAATCATGAACACTAAAATTGAAAGCGAAGTAGGTAACTAGACCAACAATAAACATTGCAATCGCTGAAAAGCCTAATTTGTAAATTGCCCCATTTTTTTTCAACCAGCTATCTCCCCAATCTGTATTTTAATCGGTCGGTATAGGGCCTTTGTCAACAGATTGTAAACTCTCTGTAAACACTTGGTTTGAATGATCTGGCAAAAGTCGCAATGCACCGAGCGAAAGCGAGCTTACAAGTTTGGCAAAAAGCTTTTCGTACTCTCAAAAACGAGTTCCGCAGCCGAATCAAAGATTCGGCGAGGACTGTCTGCGCTTTTTGAGAGTACGAAAAGCTTTTTGCCAAACTTGTAAACTATTTCGCGCAGTTCTTTTGGATAAATGCAAAAACATCTTCAAACCAAATTGAGCTTCCCAGCCAAGTAAAACTATGTCCGTCAAATTGAGTTTTACCGTAGCTTGGGTAGATTTTAATTTCTGAAGCTTTATGCAGGCCTTGCATTTCTTTATACAAAACTTTACTTGGGGCGAGGTCGAAGTCATTGCTTGCTTGAAAAAAGAAAATTGGCGATTTTGATTTTCGCACACTCTGCTTCATGACCTCATGCAATTGCGGAGCTTCCTTCCAGCTCATCGCGCCGCCAGAGGCGTCAACAGCGGCACAATAAGGATACTTTTCAGCGCCAAAAACAGTTTCGATTCCTCCAAAGGATTGGCCGGCAACCGCAATTCGACTAGCTTCTACAAACTTTTGACTCTTGAGCCAGGCCACCGCAGCCAGTTGATCATCAAGATGGTCGCCTGTTAAGTGCTCGATCATAGTTTGCGCTGCCAATGTTAGGCCGCCTTTTTTCTCGGCTTTATCGATGAGGTCACCGATATAGGGGCCTGCGCTTGCGCTGTGACCTTGCCCACGTCGGTATGGCATAAAGAAAATCCAGCCCTTGGCTACGTAAAGTGGGCCCATGGCCTTGCTAGCAGCATCGCTCAATAATCCTTCGGCACTTCCGTGATTATATAATACTGCTGGGAATGGGCCCGAACCCTTTGGCTTGTAGAGCTCTCCACCGAGGCTTAATTTTCCGCTAGGGAAATGAACTATTTCAGACTGCGCTATTGGAGTTTCAGCTGCTCTCACGTGATGGCTAAACAATAAAGTCCCGAATATTAATAAAAAAAATTTCATATATTGCCGCCTTTATTTAAACTTTATAGGTATCCTAGGTATTGCCTCTATGTCCAAATGATTATCTAAAGGCCCTAAGATACAAAATTTGCATATTCACTTTCTGAATACGAACTTTCGCATAGCCAGACAAGATGTTAAAAGCTTCAAAGAAATAAAAAAACCAATCAAGGGGACAATAAAATGAAATTTTTACTCACGAGTCTAATTTTGACTTTTAGCTATCAAACCGCTTTTGCAGTCGGATTCAACTGTAAAAACACTTATTCTGATGAGAATACAATTCAGATATCAGCAGAGAATTTCAACGCAGATATATTTGCGAACGTGCACTTAATTTCTAACAATGACGGATTGGGCAAGCTTAACAATTTGTATCCAGTTGGCAAATTTGATCCAAGCTATAGGCCAACTCCCAAAAATGCCAACTTCATTCGCTATAGATTAATTTTAAGTGGCGGGCTCGCAAGTTCTCTCTCTCTACTTGTGCCCAAAGTGATATCGGCTGAGTCTTTCGATGCAGTTCTGGCAAACGCCGGAGAAGGTTATCACGGTGAAACTGGCTATTATAAATTAAGATGCAATTATAAGTAGATGCTAACTCCTTCGGCTTGATGACAGACTTTAAAAACTTGTCATTTAAGCCATAGCCAAGAGTCTCTTGGTCGCATTGGTAATATGGGCGCTGCATTATTAACGCAGAAAAAGTTGGTGCACATTTTGCTGAGGACACTACCGGAGGCTGCACATGATTCAAATAAAGTTTTTCAAGCTGTGGTTGGTGATACTATTGTCGCTGACTATCTCGCATTTTCCTGAAGTTGCATTTGGTGCCATCGCAGAGCAAATGATTTCGACCACAGAAGTCGTCGAGTCGCTAGCACGCACTCAGGTTGAGGCAAAAATTCAAAATTATCTTGATCGTGAGGACTTGCAAAAGGAGCTTAAGAAGCTCGGCATATCACCAAATGAAGTCTCTCAGCGCATGGCGAGTCTTTCAGTTTCTGAACTCAATCAACTCAGCATACAAATGGATCAAGCTCGCTACGGCGGCGATGTCTTTGGAATTTTGGTTCTTGTATTGGTCGTTTTGCTGATCATTTACTTAGCTAAGCGAATATGAAGTCTGGTTTCTCATTTGGTGGGTTCTCGGCTCTCATTCTATATCTAATTTTCTTGTCAGCTTGTGCGACAACTGCGCCGCAAACGATTGCGGTCTTGCGTTCACCGCCGAGTATTGCATCTTTTGCGGAGATTAAAGTTCCGTTCATTGATCAGACATCAGGTCATTGTGGAGCTTCGACTTTGACAATGGCAATGCAGTGGGCGGGACATTCCGTTGTGGTTGACGAGATTTCTCGACAGGTTATGAGTCCAATTAAAAATGGCAGTCTGCAAGAGGATCTTATCAGTAGTTGTCGTCGTGAAGGCATGATGGGTATCGAGCTAAGAGGGATGGAAGCTTTGTTAAAAGAAGTAGATGCAGGTCATCCCGTGATTATTTTCGAAAATCTTGGCCTTTCATGGTACCAGCAATGGCATTATGCAATTGTATTAGGATACAATCTGAGAAAAGAGGAATTCATTTTGCACTCGGGGCACAGGGCCTTCGAACATATTGATATGCGAATTTTTGAGCGCTCATGGAAGCTCTCTGACTATTGGGCACTCGTCGTCCTCAAGCCCGGAGATCTTGCCTTCGCAGCCGATGAACTCGCGCATCTGCAAGCTGCCGCGGGTCTCGAGCAAGTCGATAGAATTGAAGCGGCCGGGAAATCCTATGATGCAATATTGAAGCGCTGGCCAAAAAGTCTAGGCGCTCTAGTTGGACTCGGCAATCTTGCATATAAGCGAAGGGATTTTAAATCTGCAGTTTCTTATCTTCGCGAAGCAGGAAGATTGCACCCCAACAATCAGATGATAATGCACAATCTAAGGCTTGCCGAAAAAAAAGTATCCTCTGACATTTAGCATGAAAACCAATAAAGACATATTGTCGCTTCTCATGCCAATAATGCCTCATTTTCAGGTTTGGCCACTCTGTACGTCAAACTCACTTTTTTGTGTGGATCAGTTTATCTATCAAAAGATATTAAAAAATCAGATTAACTTCTAAAATCACCCCTGGAGAGCCCCTAAAGGCAAGATCTCGGTTAAAGGCAAGATAAGGGATGAGACTATAATGAATCACGTTCTTGAGAAGTCTATGTGTGAAACCAGCTTCAACGGTATACCGATCAAGGTGATAGGTGGCTCGACTCGAGGATTCAAAAATAATCGCATACATTTGGTTCATGAGTTCATTATAGCTGTGGCTGAAACGAAGCCCCGAGTTGGTTGAAAATATATTATCTTGATCGACATATTGTTCTTCGTTAATGAGGGACATGGTGAGCGATCGATACAAATGAATATCAATGTTAAAGGCAACGAACTCTCCTACGCCTTGATCAGACTTTGCAAAGAGTTGCAACTCGGGAGAAAAACCTAATGGCGGCGCTGAGTAGGGGCTCGAAAATTTTAGGATATATGAAGTTTGAAGACCTTCGCGAAATTCAACTCGAGGCTGAAATTCAGTATTAATATTCCCAAGTTTGTGAAAGAAACCGACGTCACCGCCGTAGGTTTGGCGAACCGGTGTCGTCTGAAGGCGGTTTCGGTTAATACCGCGATCAACTTGATCTTCGTCATAGGTCGTGAATTTGAGCTGCCATTTTTTTTCAAATTTGGGAAGACGCAATCGGAGGTCCAAATAGGGGTTGTAGGCAAGAAGCGAATCAACTATCGCCCAATCGAGGCGTTGACGTACAATAATGTGAGTGAGGTTTGGCTTTTTATCGAGCTCCCCTCCGCCTAAAGCATTGTCGACTCGCTTCGCGGCGGCATCGATATGGTTTGAAATCTGTTTATTGCGATCGACAATAATATCTCTTAAGCTTTTCTCTTCTTGTTCTTTTGCCGGTTCAGCAAAAAGCAAGGAGGGCAAAATCCAAATTAAGAATATTAGGTTTAAAAATCGTCGACACATGATGTGGATTATGCTTGTATTCTCAAGCAATGAAAATAGGTAAAATCTCTTTATTTTTTATTTTTTTTATCTTTGTGAGCGGGGCATATGGTCATGTCCCTGCCGAGGGCAAAATTTTTGGAAGCTTTGGTCTCAATATTCACCAGGTATCGTCCGTCAAGGTTCAAGATAGCCAAAGCTCTCCGGCGGCAATCGACTTTGGAATCTTAGGTGAAGGAGATGTCAGTAATACAGGTGGAATTGAATTCGGTATATTCTATAGCTCTAAAACCTATCAACGCGCGTATGGCGATACACACTTAGCTGAAAGGATTCACAAGCTCAGCGTTCCTATCGGTTACAGATACTGGATAATCCCGGCTCTTTCAGCAGGCATTGCCTTTGACGCCAGTTATAGTATGGGAGAAGCACAAGTCATTTTCAATAATGCCCCAGTCGGATCTGATCCTACGAGTGCGCGCTCGATCACTGAATATGGCGTCGATTTCTCAACCCAGTGGGAGGCTTGGTCCCAAGAGCGATTTGGAATCTTATTTGATGCTAGGTATTTTTACTCGCTTACCGCGAAATCAGGAGAAGACGCCAATCAGTTTTCAGTACTGATTGGCCTTAAATATATGATTCAAGAAAAGAGTGGTACGCCTTCAGAATAGGTGATTGTTCTCGGTCAAATTAACTATGTGGACTAAAAAACAGATCGAAGGATTGCGATTAAAAATAAGATTGAAATAGGGACGCCCATTAGCCAACCAAAAATATAAGGAATCACACTTCCGTGCTCCGTTCTCATTATCCCGAAGCCTGGCTGAGTTGAAATACTAAACTTTGCAAACGGACGTTGCGCATTGGTGTGTGCGCCCGTTCGGCCCCCGAAGAGAGCGCCAATCATTCCAGCTAAAATTACAACGAACAGAACTAAGCCCGCATCGCCAATGTCGTGTGCAGTTTGTTCACCAGCACTTTGAGCAAGCTTACCGAAGGCTAGTCCAAGACCACCAATCATTTTTCCTAAGCCGAAAACTAAAAGCAAAGAAAAGAGAGACCCTATGACAATACTGTTTGCGATCCCGACTCGCGTAGTTACGAAACTTGCAACTCTGACGGCAAAATAACTGCCACAGAAAAGTGAAATAACGACTGAGATTCCCAACCATAATCCAGCACCAGTAGCGAGTGCCGAACCTCCATCTTCTTTATTGATCATTCCTTCGGCTGTGAATCCGGCAATTCCCGCTCCTAAGGAGGTGAGAAGTACAAATGCCGTGATCGAAAGTAACAAGCCGGCAAATACCGATTTCCAGCAGATAAGGTGAGGGCGCTCTGAAACCATGCGTTCTTCAGATGGCATTACAATTCGTGCTTGTGTCATTTTCAACTCCGTATGTTAGGTGAATAAAAGATCACTTGGATCTTATTCTTCATTTGTTTTTTGATTCAGTCTAAACAGCATATAGCAATAAACAGACCAATCGAAGACTCGAAAGCCAATGTATTCGGTTTTTTTCGTAATGAGTGAAGTTAAGATCGAAGACTTTGAATGTTCGGGGAGCCTCTCAGTTAGACCCGTAGCTCCTCGTGATTCATCTTCATTTTTTTACCCAAACTGTATTCAGTTTTTTCTTTTTTAATATTTTTAAAGTCACGAGCCATTTGGGTGAGTTCGCTCGAATCACAAATGCTTTTCATTTTTTTGAATAAGATCGTTTCTTCTTCTTCAACGTGATTTCTCACCAATTCCGCGAGAACTGTCATTTTTGCGAGCCAAGTGTCTTCTCCCGCTGACATCCCTGAAAGTTGATTAAAGAGATGTTCAACTAAACCGTGTTCCTCATAGGCTTCCATGACAATTTTGTGAGACTTAGCATTCATTTTAAGCGGAGTGTATACTGCTTTTTCTTCAGACTTAGCATGTAAGCTGAACTCATCCTGAAGCTTCGAAAACAAAGCTTCCCTTTTCTCGGTTTGAGTTAGAGTTGTTTTCTCAATTTGCTTTAAAAGTAAATCCACCTTTTTGTGATCTGATTTCAAAATTTCAAATATAGTCATAAATTTCTCCTCTTAAGATAATTGTCTCAAATGCAAAAACCTGCCCAGGTGTGGAGTTAATCTGAAGCGAAATGAACAAATAGCCAGAGACATTTGTCACGTGAACGTGTCAAAAGGCCTCGCCCATTGCCGCAAATCTCATTCATTTTTCAAAAATTGAAATTAATTTTTTAATTTGTCCGGCAGGCCATTGACTCTAAACCTTCTTACTATGAATTTGCTAATAAGACAGAAACGATGACTGAAGCTGAGGTTATCGCAAAATTTGGTCCGCCCCCCATTTGAAAACTTAGAACCAAACATTGCTCACGCGCGTGGAGCCTAAGCCAATGAATAAGAAATGTTTGTTTAGAGCTTCGCAAGGTATTGATCTTTATGGATTTGATTTTCTTGTTTTTCCAGCTGACCTTGCGCAAAGCCTAAATTTTCAGGTCCAGCTGAAAAAATCAAAACAGTAAACATAAGCATTTTCTTCTTTTGAGTCTGAAACGAGTTCGGTCATCTCTTTCAAATGTTGAAGAAGCGACTCACGTATTTTCTTTGCCTCTCTCTCGGAGCACGAAAAAGCTAAGGAATAGTGAAGATCTTTAGGCTTGGTAAATGCAAAGTGCTGGATGGTAGCAAGACGCCAATTGGTATGATGCCTTGATATATTCTTAGAGTTTTTCCCAAGATGGATATGCTGCTTGCCTGGTAAATGCTGATCCTTAGATTTTTGTAGTATTCCAATTTCAACTAAAAATTGTAAAGCCTCATCGACGGTTTCGTTTGGTAGGCCAGTCGCTTTTGCAAGATCTTCTTTCCTTTGATACTTGGGTATAGAGCTTAAAACATGCAAGAGTCCGTAGAGATGAGAGGAGTAGAATTTTTCGTGGTCTTTTTCTGCAAACTCCATAATTCCTGAGAGGCGCTCTTTGATTTGAAGTTTTTGATTTTGCTTCTCGATAAGTTTATCCTCGTAGCGTTTTTTTAGTTTTGAATCTCCGGCCCTTTCAAAAATAAGAAGATTTAAAAAGTATTCACCCTCTTCGTCCGAATGATTTAAAAACACATTCATCTTTTCAGCTTGATCGAGGGAGAAATCGGCTTTCCCGAGTACGACTTGAGAAATAAATGTGGTGTGAACCTGAAGAAATTCGCTTGCACGTCTCTTGTCTCCAGACCGAGGCCCGGCGCTCTCGAGACATTCTTTGAGATATTCGCGATACGATAAGTAGTTGTATAGGGTTGGTTTCTTCATTAGATATAGAGTAATAATCTACATAAAGGTACTTTGTATAGAATAAAAATCTATATTTATTTTCTTTAAGCGCTATTCTTTGACCAGTCATGAATGTTAGGTTCTCGGTCACTTGATATGGCTGAAGGAATCTCTTATTTGCTATATGCAACAGGGGGGAAAATGAAAATTTTAATCGCTCTACTAATAGTCGTTTCGTCTAGAAATTGTATCGCAGGAGTTTTAAATGGTGGCGGCGGCAAAGCAGTGGTCTGCCTTGATCAAGCAAAGAACATAGTTTCGGTCGAAACGCTTGACCTGTATGAAGCACGTCACGTTTATGGGCTTAAAATTGCTCGAAGCTCGGCCGCTATTGATAACCAGGTAAAGAAGATTGTTCAAAAGCTTCATAGTAGTAATTTACAAGCTGCGCTTCGAATTGAAACTCTCATAAAACGTGTGAGACAAAATATCAAATTTATTTCATCGGACGTTCAGTTAAAGCCAGTAGACGATGCACTTGAAATTGTTCTTCCCAATAATTGCGAAGTGGATCAGCTTGCAAATTACGTCGATGACGAATTGCTACTCGTCGACGAAAATTTATGGCAAAAAATGGATTTACAAAATCAAGCAGCACTTATTATGCATGAGGCAATTTACAGATTTCAGCGTGATGAAGGCGCTACAGACTCGAGAAGGTCTCGTAAATTAGTTGCCTATTTCTTTTCAGACTTTCAATTTGACGATGTTTCTGGTGGGGTTCCAGAGGAGGCGGATACATGTAAAGGCATCTACGATTCTGGAGAAGTCGGCGACGAATTTTATATATATCCAGACGAGAATCTTTCAACTCACTTTCAGTTTACAAAGTTTAACGGTCAGAGCGTTTTTAGTAAAAAGACAGGTGTAGCACCAATAGGTTATCCTTGGGTGGGCCTTCGCATCGCGGGCCGGGAAGACCTCAGTCTCAATCTTGATTCAAAATTTGAAACAAACGATACGATGACGATTGCACAAGATTCAAATATCAAGAATGATCAGATTCGTTTTTATTTTGCAGGTCAAAAAAGAATGCATATCTTTTGTTCGAGTGATCCGCATCAAGTTAGAAGTTTTAATTTTTCGGTGACTCCTAATACCTATTTGTTGCCAGGTGCCGGCCAAAGTTGTGTTCAATTTTTAAAAGGATCTAACGAATTGGATATCAACCCGCTTAGAATAGATATTCCTCAGCTTTCCGCTGTATGGAATGGTCCGGGCAACCTCGAGCTGACAAAAATTATTATAGATATTGATGATCCAAGCCTCAAGGATGGTCATTACTCTCAAGTATTAGATCAAGACGAAGTCGATG
>JAYUEB010000664.1:0-3275 GCA_043739525.1 Bdellovibrionales bacterium | reverse complement strand
GTAAATCGTATCGGCATAGGCCTTCGAGCGATTACGGCTTAAAAAAATTGGTCCAGAATTGTTGTAGTCGACCGTATAAGTTCCGCGATCGTTTAAATCGAAAACATATTTTATCTCTTTTGCAGTTTCAGCCTTTTCTCGAGCCACGACGGCCGCTTCAAACTCACTGACCATTCCTTGCATTCTCGCTACCGCTGGTTGGTAAAGTTTTCTCAACTCATCGTTTATACGACGATCAGGAGGTAGCAAAAAATCTTCGAAGCTATTGACTGTCCCGTAAAAATTGACCGCGTCATCAAGAACGTTATTGAAAACCTCAAGACTAAGAAGCGCCGATGGAACCTCTATCTTGGTGGGGCTATGTTCATCCCTTGGATCATGAGCCCGAACATCCGTTGAAATATCCAAAAAAGCAGTATCTAAAAGCGCGATCTTTAAATCGTTCATCTTCGTAACCTTATCGAGGTCATCGAGTGCACTATCGGCATCGGTAATACCCAATTTATTTGAAAGTCCAAGCCAATTCAAAATAGGCATGTCGGCCTGAGTAATATTAATCAAATCGATCATGTCGAAAACTTCAGAAATAATTTCATCTGGTTTAATGCGATCAGGCTGATTAAGGTAGTACCCCAGTTTATAAAGTGAGGTCATGACTTGAATCTTGATCTTTTTAGCTCTGATCGAGTAAGTCTCGCTCCAGTTCACGTACGATTCACCTACGCCGTTCATACGTTTCATCGCGTTCGAAACAAACGTCTCTCTTTTCACGAGCTTCGAATCCTCATCTTGAAAACCAAGTATAATGCCTTTGCCGTAATAAGTAAGAGCTTTGGGATCCGACGTCGCTTTTACAACAACTTTTGGAGACATCGTCGAAAGCTTATTCGAAAGCCTCAGCAGCAGACCATACTTACTGTAACGATAACCCTGAGCTTGAAATGAATCGAGATCTGAATTGTCGAGATGAAAATCTTGGTTTGCTTTTTTGATTAATTGATCTGTATCTTGCGGATGAGCATCTATAGATGCGTAAACATCATAGACCTTTCCGAGATAATCGGCCTCTGACTTTACCAACTCATATTCTGTCAATCTTTCGAACCGACCCATGAGGTTATCGCATTGAGAAATACGCTTATGAAGATCGGTCGCAACCTGATAGAAATGAATTTTTAAATCCTCAAGATCTGCGACCTGCTTAATAATCGCACTAAACATTTCTGTTTTCTCAGATGGAGTTGCGTTAATATACTCTTGATCCTGGTTTAAAATTTTGACCATCGCCTGGATTCGAATGAGCTTACGATCAAAGGCGACCCGAACAGTATCAGGAAAGTCTGGTGCCTGAGGACTCGTCGCGCGGCTTCCGGCATTCGCTCTATAAAACTCGCCAAAACTCCCAACGAGACCCGATGTCGAGTTCCCGACGCTTGCGTACTTATCAAGGTCTTCAATATTACGCGAGATCACAAGTCCGGCGTCTGCTTTACCGGTTTTGGCTATGGCGCCCAACCTTCGACAAATCGACATTGCATCCAAAAACACTGGGTTCGCCTTAAAATTGTCATGCAGACCTTTTATTTTTTTCTCAATATCAGTCTTTTCACTCACAAGATATTTTGCAGTGACCTTTTCAAACAAGGCCTTCTGATTGAAAACTTGAGTTTGCTCAATTACTGGCTTCGCTGGATCGATCACTGAATGAGAATTATAAGCTTCAAAGGTCCCAGTCAAAATCGCAAAATGGTAAGAGTAGATGACCCCTACTTTACTAATTCCGAAGGCCTCTTCGTTTCCGAATAAAAACCAAGGTCTATAACGGGCATCAAAGAAGTCAACAATGATTTGATCTGGCCTTAATAGACGAGAGAACTCGTCATTGCCGACCGGATTCAATACATCCGTATTCACCGCAGATATGAAATAAGTCAGTACCAGCATATTGGGATAGACGGAGATATATTTGACATTCGTCTTAACACTCTTAAGTAAAGTGCTCGTATTTAGAAACTCTTTGTCGAGGTCTGACTTCTCAAAAAGAGTACTAATAAATGTATTCATTACATCAATTTGACTCATGATTTTATTCCATTGAAAAGTTACTTGAGAACTGTCATTTAAGACTTTAATCATCAGATATTGCTGTTCAGTTTTCTCTTGATAAATGTCACGTAGCCGTTCATTGGTTTCTTGTAACTGGCATAAAACTTCTAGCTTAACGTAATATTCTAAAGCGTTCAGAAGTTTTGTTTTGTTTTGCTCTGAGCCCAGCCAAAGCTCTTGAGCTTCAACTCCGTTAATGTGTCCGCGATAAAGTCGATCAATGATAAAAAAGTATTCATCTTTTACGATGTCTGAATCAACGCCGAGAGCCTTCGTCAACTTTGGATTTTTCTGCTTAAGGTTGCGAACCATATCTGAAAAGTTCTGACCAGTTTTACTTTCTTTTGCCTGATCTTTATCATCTTTTTTTGGAGCCTGCGAATCAGCAATCGCCTGCACTAAATCAGGGTTCAGGACGCGTTTACCCTGGCCATTATTAATATAAAGATAGCTGTGTGCCGCGTAAGCAAACATCTTTTCGGTACCGTACGGAAAGAGGTCAGGCTCAAGTCGAGAATAAGACCAAGGCTTAAAGTTGAGAATAAATTGTTTAAATTCTGGACTCTTTGGATCACCACTATATTTCGATATAAGGCTTTCAAAATAAGAGGCGTGCGCGCTCAATTGCTCACGAATACTCAACGGCAGTAATTCAACATTCTTACCGCTTGGATTGAGACTATTCGCGTATTCTCTCGAATGCTTTAAATATAGGAACTCAATCTCAGTGCGCTTTTCTTGATTTTTCTCATCTGAAACGATTTTCAAAATTCGATAATATTCAACGATATCTTTTGAGCAAGCCTCGTTGCAATTTTGAATTTTTTGAAGACTAGTAATTTCGGCATCCAGCTTCTGAACCTTCAAAATCAAAACGTCAATTGATCTATAATCAGAGGCAAAGAAACCAATATCTTTACAGTTTCTCTTAGCGTCTTGATCACAGCCCGAAAAAGCGAGATTCAAGTAGTTATCAAGTATTTTAAGAGTCTCAGGCGAGTTCTTATCCATTTCATATAGTTTTAAAAATGATTGATTAAAATCGCCCAGCAAAGCTCGCATTCGATCGCCCATGCGAAACTTTGGATCTTCGACGTAATTTATATTCAACACAAAGCCAGATAGCTTTTTGACTAACTCAAGTAAACGTTTTGGATCTTTTTCGTGTA
>JAYUEB010000663.1:0-9859 GCA_043739525.1 Bdellovibrionales bacterium | reverse complement strand
CGGCCACTCCCCAACGTATCGTGAGTGCAAATAATATGGTCATGAACATTGAGCCAAGGCCTGAATACCAATGAGTTTTTTGTGTCGTTTTCATTTTTTCTCCTTTGAGCTGGGCCCAATTTGGTGTAAGCTTCATAAGACATAATGTAAAGCATACTTGACAAAATGTACACAAAAGATTACTATATTTATGGAACTGAAGAATAAACTCAAAATCGCGCGCATCACTCATGGCGACCTAACCCAGCAAGCACTTGCCGATCTGGTCGCGTGTTCGCGCCAAACAATTCATTCGATTGAGAACTCAAAATTTGTTCCGTCAATTGAGTTGTCTTTGAAAATCGCCAGAGCTCTTGGTGTGCCTGTTGAACAGATTTTTTTTCTAGAGGAGCCAAATGCAAAACTTTGATTTACTTCGAATTCTTTTAATAATTACGGTGATTATCTATTTCATATACGACTACTTTGAGGGAAAACAAATTAAGGATGAGCGTGAAGAGCTGATTCGGCTTAAGACATATGAGCTTGTTCACAAAGCAACAACAACAACCTTGTGTGCTTTGGCAGTCCTTTATTTTTTCTTTCCTGGAATGCCTGCCTTGTATCCCGTTCTGGCCGTGGTTTTTTCTTTTCTTTACACTGAAATTGTCGGCAAAATTTATTTTCGAAAAAAATACTAAGTGAGGGCCTACTTTGGCTACAAATGTGCGTTGACTTCAATTTTTGTCTATGGATTTATGTCCCCTGCGATTGAGACCATCATTTTTCAAAGTTGAGCCGTGCGACCTTATTTTTCTCTCTATTTATTTTTGTTTGTCTGCTTTGTTGGCGAGAGCTCATTTGCATACGAGATCTATTCCTTTGTAGAAAAAAATTGTAGTGTTCATTCAGGCTTTGTCGTTCATCTGGAAGATTCTCAAATTCAGCTTCTCAATCTCGATGGACAAAGTGAGGTCATTCAGACGACCGAAGTTGAGACCATTCTCGTTTTCGATGTCGTATCAGATCCCATTCTTTCGATTGGCCTTTCACCAGTTCTAGCTAAAAGCATGAGAGTTGTGACAGTTGGCGAAGAGCAAGAAACAAGCTTTCTCGCTTGGCCAGTGCGATTTATGGACTCACTCGTGATGTTTTATGACGACGAGGGTAAAATCCATGTGTTCGAAATGGATGCTATTCACAAATTGCGATTCGTAAACGATTCTCGTCTCTTCGAAAAATCGAAAAATCACAATGCGGCTGTTAAGCCTCGACTCGATTTGGGGCAAGCAAGTTTAACTTGTCCGAAACTTTCTCAGACACCTCAAGCCGGGACAAGGCCGACTCGTGTGCTTTCAGATCAAATTAAGATACAACAATTTATGCAAGACCTTGAATCAAACTTTCGCGATCTCGAAAGCTTTCAAGAGCGTACTTACCTCTACGCTAAGCCGTATTTATATGACCATGATAATCGCTTTGGATTTACCTATTATCCGAGACGTCTCGAGCGAACAGCTGATTTACCAATGTTTATCCAATGGACGACTGGAAGCCCCTATCGCTTTCAAAGTTCGACAGTCATTGGAACGACTGCCAATGAATTTAGTCCCAATGCTGAACCCTTTGCACAAATTCGATCTGATTTAAAGGCGCATGTTTTTCACGCTTTGTTCGTAGGAAATTTGGTCGGCCTATCTGAAGGGGCCTCTCTTTATTCACATGGTTTTGATTCTGATTCTGTCGTGAAAGAATGGGGCGCGACCGAATCGCAAATCGGCTTGAATTATATGGCTCTCATTGGTGGAGATTATGGGCCGTTCTCTCTTTCAATGGGATCGTTTTTTCCGACGATCGGAATTCGCTCTGGCTTCGTGTATCGTGAAATTCTATCTAGCCATATTTCATATGCTCTACGAGCAATGATGACGACCAAATCTTGGCGGGTGCATGCGATCGGTTCGATATTTGGTTTTGATTCGAATTCTCCAGGAGAAAATGAAATCAAGATTCCTTTTTCGTCACAATTTCCAACGCAGTTTAATTTCAAAGGTAAATTTTTTAGAGGCGGAATCGACTACCAATACAAATCGCTTAAAGCTTCAGCCGATTATATTTTAAATGTAGGCGATTACTCTGAAGTAGGACCCGATGGTTCTTTTAATCATAGTTTTAATAACAGCACGATTTCGCTTGGTCTCAAAAATGAATTTGAATCCACTGTTGCACTTGGTGTGCTCGTGAACATCAATGATTTAAAAACGCATTCAACATTTTCGCCTCCAGCTGTCGATACAAATATTACAGACGTGAGATACGGAGGCTTGCTTGAATTTTTATTTTAAATTCATTCTAGTACTCCGGCAAGTAAGTTTTTCCCCATTCTTGCTTGGTCTTTTCGGCCGCTTCTTCGTTGTTCCTCTTTCAGTTAGCCTCTGGCTATCTACGCGTCGTCACGCCTTGAGACGTCCAAAAATCCACGGCGCAATCATCGGGAAAAACTTGCTTGCTGGAGTACTAGTATTCGTTTTCCTTTTTGTCGCGAAGGCAAAAGCACTTGATGTTGTCAGTCTATTTACGGCGTCTTGTGTGTCTGAAACCGGTGTTATTATTGGGGTAGATGCTCAGAATATCGTTTTGATGAATATTGATGGGCACACGAAATATCTTCCTCGTTACGAAGTGATTTATATCGCGTCGTATTCTTTAAATGAAATCCCGGCTGCACAACTGAGTCTTGAGAGTGCTCCTTACCACTTAGTCATTCAAACTCGGCAAGATCGCGAGCTTCGTGAACTTGTTTCGGGTTGGCCAGTTGATTTCACTGAAAATCGAATTGGTTTTTTGACTCTCAATGGAAGTGGCGCAGTCATCGATCGTTCAAACATTTGGCGAATCGAATCGACAAACGCGGACCCAATCAAACGCGGCAATACTTCACCAACAAAGCTGGGCGAGCGAATTGAGCTCACTCCCCCCTATCCATTTGCACAATGCCCAACAGTGGTTTTAAATCCTTCTGGTAAAGGACATTTGCAAGTTGTACCAGAACGTTTATTAGGTGGAGCAGTTGAAATTAAAGAAGAGCTTGATCGGCTGATGCGAGGACATGAGCAAATTGAATTTTATAAACGCAGACAGGCTTATTACGCTTTGCCATTTGTGTACGGTCGACAATCATCTCTAGGGCTTTGGACATCGGTCGGGTCAAGACATGCGCAATCACAAAATCGCGATAATAATTTTTTACCACTGCTCACAGACGAGCGTGGTCGTGGTCCGTTCAGCTTTCAGCAGAAGTCTGTAACGGGAGTCGGCCCTCTTCGTCAAGGTCTTCACGAAGAACCACAATCCCAATTTACCTATGAGTTTAAATCTTCGTATGTCCATTTTGGTGCCATGCTCGATCCGAGTTTGTTTTTAGTAGGCCCTCGATATAAATGGAATTCGGGTGATTTCAAGGACAGCTCTGAAGATCGCGTCGCACAGTCGAGTCAGGCATTTTTGGGAGTTGGTTACGGGGCCGTGGTAATAAAGGCTTATCCCGTGACAACAGGTGAAATTGGAGTGCGAGGACCTGGCCTTTTTGATCGAAACTCTGTCAATTCGCCTATGTTAGGGATTTCATTTCAGCGCCCCGACTGGGCGCTCGAACTTCTTTCGGGGGCAGGAAGCGACAACGATTTCAAGATCTCATTTTTTCGCGCAAATTTTGATTGGAATATGGATTCGAAAACTCAACTTCTTTTTTCAATCATTAGTCGTCATGTGCAAGATGCCCCAAGTTCTTTTCGCAACACCTCTTTTGGTTACGATGGTACGAGCTCAAGCTTTTCAACTTATGCGTACCATCGATTTGCAAAAAGGTTCGACGGAGGCGCATATATTTCTTACGAATCTTGGAAGAGTGCTTATGGATTGCAGGTGCCAGAGAGTTCTTTTACATCAAGTCATATAAAAGGTGGTATTTATGCCGCTATTATTTTTTAAGGAGAAACAATGAAAAACCTACTCGCGACTCTCACGGCTTTACTTCTTTGTTCAGCGGCTCATTCCGAAGTTCAAACGGGTGATCATGCTCGATATAAAACTCACGCCGAAATAACTATTTTTGGTCAGACCAAAACCGAGGATGCAACTGTTGATAAAACAATTGTGCAAATGAAAAGTGCCGACGACATTACTGTTCGTGAAATTAAAAAGGGCACACTTGAGCACTACGACAAAAATACCAGTGAAACTTTGATGAGTTTGGTTTCTGCCGACAAGAATGAGTTTCAGTCGTCTCCACAAGAAATCATTTCAAACTGTGAAAAGCTAAATGGCGGCAAAAGAACGACAATCAAATGGCATTCACAAAGTTTAGATGCTTGTGAAATCTATGATGGAACTCCTGAGCATTATTTGCGTCGGGTATATGCCGATGTTCCGCTTTATCTTTTTGACTATGAATATCTTGAAGTAACGGAACAAGGTAAAATAAAAGTGCTTATTCAGCTTCAGAACTAATTTGAAAATTAAAGAGCTCTTAGTCAGCGAACCGATTTCTCGTGGATTTTTTCGTGTGAGGGTTCTTTTTCAATAATCTCAGGTAAATCCACTCCAGGAAAACAAGACCTCCATTTTGATTTTTGAAGTTCTGATTTTGGAAGAGTCGCAAATGCCACCTGCTGGCGATTCTTCGATCTCTCGATAAACTCCATCAGGTGACACATATTATTTTGGTGGATCACCGTACAGCCGTAGGTCGCGAGATGACCGGCTTCATGATATTTTGGCTGCAGTTCGATTTGATTTCGACAAATTGCGAGTTCGGTCTTGTTGTGGCACTTCGAACGAACTTCAACTTCTTTCTCTGCAAATAATTTTTCGTCGAAATGGTGCATAAATATACATGAACCGGTTCCGGTGAGTATATTTTCAGCGATACTGCCTTCGCCTTTCTTTTGGATTTGATGATCCACTTTAGAGCCCGTGAGCACATTGAGGCCGCAAGTATAGAGTTTGTTGGATCCCAGAAGTTCGCCGGTATCTTTGCCAACAAAGGCTGTAATATCGTTACGCCAAATTTTATCGTAGAAGCTTGGTTTAGTGACGTCATCTGAACACTTAACCTTATTCGGAATCATTTTTTTTCCGTTAATAATTCGCATATCTTTGGTGTCATCATTTGGCTTCACTTTTTGCATGATCTGAATATAATTTGCGCTTGTTTCGCGCGAGGCTACGCCGAACGCCTTTCCAATTCTGAAGACTCCGGCTGGAGATTTATGGTCTCCTTCAATTTTTAAATATTGATCTCCTGTTTCTTTTTGGGTGGGATCTGTCTCAATTTGCGGGTGATAGTCGTGACCCCAGCCCATGCCATTTTCGCCAATGTAGGCCTCTTGGTTTACCAAAGCGTCATCTTTCGACTTCGTCCAAAAACCATTGGCGCCTTTTAAATAAACATTAAGTTTCGCGTTTGCGGAACTCCAGCTTTGACCTTCAACGAGAATCAAAACTTGAGCCTTGTTCAAATTAATTTCGGCGGGGCCTGGGCACTCGTCAGCTGCAAACGAATAGACGGAACAAAGTGACAGGCACAGAATGATTCTCTTCATAATTTACTCTATCATTAAACGGCAATGCGAAGATCGCCGCACTGAATTGCGAATTCCTACGAGGTACTTTCAATACCTTGGTCCAGAAATCCCAAGGCCGTTCAGCTCCTGAAACATTAATCTTCTTTGCTAGCAAAAAGTCGGTTAGCCTAAAGAAGAGGAGTCTTTATCTCGACTCCTTCAAGTAACATTTTCAGGAGGAATAATGAGAATCGCGCCAATTGATATTGCCCACAAAAACTTTTCTAAGAAATTCATGGGCTTTGATTCTGAGGAAGTGATCGAATTTTTGCGTGAGATGGCTGACCAGATGGAAGAACTCATTCGTGAACGTAATTCCCTTAAAGAAACTCTCAGAGAAAAAGAACTCAATATTTTGGAATACCGCGAACGCGATGAAACTCTCAAAACGACGATTACAACAGCGACTCGCATGGCCGAACAAATTCGAATCGATGCTGAGCGTGAAGCAAAGTTGATCATGCACGATGCAAATCAAAAAGCTGAGATGATTGTGAAAGATGCGCGCGATTCATTGAAACGCATTTATCAAGAAGTCGGCGAGATGAAGAGAGCCCGCATTCAATTTGAAGCTAACCTCAGATCAATTGCGCAAGCTCATTTGGCGATGCTCGATCAAAGTCATCAAATTATGCCGGATTATCAAAATCAAAATATGAATTGGGGAATGGGGCAACAGCCACAACAGCAACAGCAAATGCAACAACAGCCAATGCAACAACAGCCAATGCAAACGCAGCAAACAATGCAGCAGCTGTATAATGCGCAAGTTCCGGCACAAAATGCGCAGCAGCCAAAACCTGCTCAAACAGCAACTCATAACTTTGGAGCTCAAACTAATAATCAAACAATTAGTGCGGGATATCCGGTTAATAATTCTACTTTAGGAGCTCAAAAAGCTCAGCCGAACACGGCTACGATGAGAACGGCAAGCGAAACACCTTTGAGAACAAATCCAAATCGCCCAACAACAAATCTGTAGTTTTTAAAAGCTCGCAAATACTCTTTTGCGAGCTTTCTTCAAGTCTTTAAAAAATTTCTGAGAAAAATACTTTCATATCACTCACGGCTCGTCGGTCTGCTTTTTCATTGTAAGCAGCTCCTTTTGAATTGTCGTTGCCAGCAGCTTTTTCGGTGAAACTGTGAACTGCGCCACCGTATTTAATAAGTTGCCAGTCGACTTTTGAGTCTCGCATTTCGCTTTCAAAAGCGGCAAGATCTGCGGGCTTTTCAAACGGGTCATCTGCACCGTGAAGAGCTAAGACTTTTGCTTTGATATTTTTACCATCTGCAGGAGTTGGGCTATCGAGACCACCATGAAAACTCACGACTCCTTCAACAGGGGCGCCTGAGCGCGCGAGTTCGATAACTGAAGTTCCACCAAAGCAGTAGCCGATCGCGGCAAGCTTAGTCGTGTTGATCATTTTGTTTTCTTGCAAAATTTTGAGTCCTGCATTCATTCGTGCTCGCAAAGTTTTGCGATCAGATTTGAGTGAGGTTGCAAGCTTCTCAGCTTCGTCTTGATTTTTTGGGCGAACCCCTTTGCCGTACAAATCGGCTGCAAAGGCAACGTAACCAAGTTCAGCAATCATATCCGCTTTGCGTTCGGTTTCATCGGTAATTCCCATCCAGTTATGAGCGATTAAAACTCCTGGGAGTTTACCGGTTTTTGAGTCGTCATAGACGAGAACGCCCTCAAGAGCCGTTGAGCCTTCTTTGTAATCGATTTTTTTATGAACAATTTTTGCTTGAGCTCCAGAAGCTACAAGTACTGTAACTAAAAAAGTGCCTAAAAATTTTTGTGACATCATATCTCCTTTGATGAGGTTTTATTTAAACAGATGAGCGAACTCAAAGCCAAACCTAAACTAGTGTGCGGCTTTTAAGTTCAATTTTTTTAGCATGAGTGCAAGCAACACGATAGCGATACCAATTAGTAGTGCTGCGAGCCAGAAGGGCGAGTTTTGTGCAATCTGTTGATAAAAAATTCCGCCGATGATGGGGCCAATAATACGTCCGAGCGAGGCAAGAGAATTGGTGACTCCCATAACGAGTCCTTGATCTTCGGGTGGGGTGAGTTGACTGATCAAACCTAAATTTGGTGGCCGCATCAGTCCGTTTCCAAGTGCAAGGATCGTCATGACAATGCCCATAAAAAAAATAGTTTGGCTGAAAGCAATTCCGGCCAGCGAAATTCCAAATAGGACAAGACCGATCATGAGAGTGCGCGTTTCACCTAGACGAGGCATCCATTTTCTGACGAAGTATCCTTGTGTGAGAACCATCAAAACACCCACGTATGCAAAGCCATAGCTCGCTTTTTTCATTCCCCAACCAAAGTGATCGTACATATATGGAAAAAGCATTGATTCCATTTGCGCCATCGCGAGACCACTTAAAAAGAAGATCACCATGAGCTGGCCCGAGAGGGGACGAAGCAATTCTTGAAATATTTTTTTAAAGCGATTGGTTCTTAAGCCCGTATCGCTTTCGCTTACCGGATGTAAAGTGTTTCGACTTTCGGGCAACTTAAAATAAGCAAAAATTAAATTCCCGAAGCAAAGTGCAGCTGCTCCGACAGATGAAAAGCTCTTACCGAACGGAGGGGCCTGTCCAATATGTTCGCCCACAATTGAGAGTAATCCACCCATGAGAGGTCCAAAAATAAATCCAAGACCGAAAGCGGCACCAAGTAAACCCATTCCCTTTGAGCGATTTTCTTTTGTTGTGACGTCGGCGATGTAAGCGTGAGTGGTCGAGATATTTCCGCCAAAGGCTCCCGCCAAAGCGCGCGCAACGAAAAGCAAACTAAGATTAGTGGCAAAAGCAAACATCAAATAAGAAACAAGTCCACCAGCTAGACAAATAAGAATAACTGGGCGTCGACCAATACGATCGCTCAGTGATCCCCAGAATGGAGAAAATAAAAATTGAGTCAGTGAATAGATGGCCATCAACCAGCCAATTTCAACGGCAGAAGCGTTGAATTGTCGTGCGAGATAGGGACTTAAAGGAATGATGATTCCAAAGCCAATCAAGTCAATAAAAACTGTAATGAAAATAATTACGAGCGGAGACTTTTTTTCTTTCACTGTTTTGCACCACATCTTTCGATGAAGAATTCAATGACAAGAGATCATATGACCCTTAAATTGTAAAGATGATCAAAAAGAATCTGCTCATTCAACTCACAATTGCGCTCGCAATTTTTTATATTGCCAATCGCAGCCCTGCCTCGCCAATTGAGGAAGTGCCGCCAGGTCATTGGCGTGCTGATTTTTGGCGTTTTAGCGTCTTGAGTGATTATTTTACTTCGACCTCAAATTTAAGCTCGAGTGGAACAAGAACTTTTAATAGCCTTCCAAATGGAAACAAAGTTCAAGTTTACGAAGCCCGCCCTAAACTCAGATATAACTCGAGCGACAAATCATCAATCTATGCGGGTGCCGGAATAGTTGACGTGAACTCTCAGACCGGATCCATCAAGAGAAATAATTCGGGAGCGAGCGAGGTTTACGCCGGCCTCGACTATATTTTATCGGGCCAATACTCAAGACTTGTCGGTGAAATTGAGGCTTCGTACGCGGTGCAGCCGTACAATGTTTCAAATCAAAATGCTTTGCTGAGCGATGGCGCCGATTTTGTGCGCGCTCAAATTTATTTTTTCAGACCCTATAGTTCTGGAAATCCGTTTCTACACATCGGAATGCAGTATCGTGATCAAGGTTTTTCCCAACTCCTTCTGTACGGCGGAGGATTTGAAAAACCTCTCGGCAAAGCATTTTTAGTTGGTGGCGGTATTGAGGGTGAAGTCAGTTTTATCTCAGACTCAAACAACTCCATTTATCGAACAGCTCTCACAGATCAAGTTATGGGTGGGAGTCATTATTTCGCGGCCTATAATCCATCGTTCGCAGAAGCGCGTGCATGGGTTGGATACAAACCCGATCCAGGGTGGCAATTTAAATTGGGTTTAGCACAGACCTTTCTTGGAACGAACGCGGCTTACGGGTCGACTGCCTTTTTAAGTTTCTCGATCAACTTTGATCCGCGGGCAGAGGCCGAAGGCTTTGCTCAATTTCGTCAGACCAGATCACAAGCACGAAAAAAAGGTCAGAAAGACAATAGAGAATTTGAGCCAGATCCGGATAACGTAAATCCCGAGCTTTTTAAGGACGAACAAAGGTTTGAGCCTCTCGAGTAGTCGGAGCTTGATACTCTTCGAAATGGACTCGGGCTCCTGCCCTCGCGAGCAT
>JAYUEB010000662.1:0-3282 GCA_043739525.1 Bdellovibrionales bacterium | reverse complement strand
GGCTATTGAAAGACGGTCTTCAGAAAGGGCTGGTCTTGAGATGTAGCGGCATAAGAACTCAAGCTTTTTTCGCTCATGCTGTTCGCAACAAGTCCCCGACACAGGTAAATTTCGATTCGATGAGGCTAGGTGAGTCCAAAATTATTGGCCAAGCACGAACGGCCATCGTTCTAAGGGAGAGAGTCTATCTTAAATAAGTCTCATCGTTTTTCTCAGAAGGACGTTGGCCTCAAAAAGCTTCCACTAAGTAGCCTTTAGGACTGTTTCTTCTTTGTAAATTTATTAAAGTGTGAGCATTAACACAAGCCTTAAAAGAAAGGTTCTACTTGGTCATTTCAATTTGGCATTTGTCGTGAAATAATTTGGTTATACAAGAATTTTTTTGTACAGGTACTTTGTAATTATGAAACCTAGATTTTTAGAAAATCAATCGCCTCGTCTCATCGAACTCTTAGATCGACTTTCTAAGAATCTTCATGATCCGAGGTTAAAAATTAAAGTGAGTGATGGTTTTTACAGGAGGCTTGGTCATTGGGATCGATTGTTAGAGACTTTTTCATGTACAAGTTTGAATTCGAAATATGAAAATGAATTGCTTCAGAGCGATTGGAATCCGTTAAATCAGCAGCTCCTACTTTTTTCAAGCCAGCCACTTGAAGCTAAATTAGAAAGTGATTTTTTTGAAGTTGCTGAAGGTGTTGAATCTTGCAATCTGGCACTTCATGAGGCTCTTCATGCGGCGCTGTGGGAACCTTTTTTTGTCGGAAAATTGAAGGTTAAAAATCACAAGCAGTATCAAAAATTAGTTTTTTCTTTTGAAGGTGCATGTTTTTGGTTCACCGATTGCATAAGCTCTGCCGCGATCAGAGACGCTTTGCCCGACAATGAAATAGTTAGAAACCGTAGCTCTTTTACAGGACTCTTTTTGCCTTATCGAGCGCTCAGGGCAGTGGGAGCAATCTCTCATAAGCAAACATTTAGAATTTTTACTCTGGCTTTTCGGGGAGAGAAAACCTCAATTATGTCTCAGAGTGATCGCTTCGCTCGGCAAATGGCAAAACGAATTTACGGTTTCTATTACAATTCTTTGGCAACTACAAAGGCGATGCATGACTCTTTAAAAGAAATTGGAGTTTTTGATGAGTTTTATGCACGATTTTGTCTTGAGGGTCTACCTAGTCTCTTGTCGGAAAGGGCACTTTCATCTTTTGTAAAAATGAAATTAGATCAATATTCCTGGCAGATGATTTTTAGCCACATTAAGAGATTAGATCGAATTTCGGAAGATGAACTCTTGGCTATTCGAGTGCGAAGAGCCATTCAAACAAGGGCTTACTTTGCATTCTCGCTCCTTCGAGTAATAAAACATGGTTTAGTGGTGTCGTATCAATCGAAATGGACAGGATTCGATCAGAGAAACATTTTAAACTGGGTAAACAACTACCTCAATGCGCTTGAGTTTGCAGTGATTGCCTTGTTAGGGCACGACGTTATGTCAGCGACGATAATAATTGAAGATGCGGATAAAGATTTTGAAAAAGTCCGTAAATTATTTCAGAAAAAAGATGTTTGGGTTTCACGTAGAAAAATGATTTATCCTAAGCTGGGAGGCCAGAAATCTTTCGACTTTGGTATTATAAATCAGAAATCGAATAGGCACAAAATAAATATTGATCGCAACTACTGCCTCGCAATTGCTGAAATGCTTTCATTTAAAGGAAAACAAATTCTAATAAAGGATCCTACGTCTCTTCGTTTAGCCGTCGAAATAGTAGAGAGACTTAAAAAGTTAGATGATTCTTCAATTGCTAAAGATTCTTATTTGCTAAGGCGCCTGAATAAGGCAATGAGCAGGCCTGAAATTTTAGAGCGTTGGTCAGTTCAATTGGCCTCTATAAACCCACAAAAAAATGTCTTTTTTGAACCGTCCTTTAAATTTATTTAATTTTTTTGGAAGTGAATAATGGATCGAACAAACAATCAAAGGCTACACTTGTCTCCTTATGTGTTTCCTCGTCTACTAAATGGCGGAAGCTATTTCAGCGCTCAAAATATAAATGAAGGCCCCGAGCGAATTCATTTTATCGAGGGACTTCTTAACTATTCAAAATCGATTGTCGGTAGGATAAACAAAGATCGACTCAAGGGCAGGTCAACTAAGCTAGCGGAACAGTTTTTATTAGAGTTTCCATTTTTCAGAGAATTTTTTGTTCTCAAAAGTGAGCGTGGTCAACTAAAGATCGCTGAAAAGCCACAAATTAGAAACTTAGTAAATCTCAATACGAATGAACTCACGATCGGACTCTTAGACGGCCGCAATCGAAGCACGAACGACTCGACGCTGCTTTCTGTCGGTCCTGATATCGAGAAAATCGGGATGGTTTTAAGAATGCTTTCTCGGGGGACGACTTATCAAGAGTTAACAAAATATGCTAAGAGATCTGGCTTCAAAGACTTGAAAGTTTTAATCGAAATTTTAAATGAGTCCAAGGCTATCGAAGTTGGCGAGGCAAAAAAGACAAAGTCAAAATTTTCTGCTCATCGGAATTCGAAAGAGGATCGAGTGACTTGGCTAGGGCATGCCAGTTTGATTTTTCATAGCGCGAAGACCTCAATTTATGTTGATCCCGTTTTGAGACCTGCTATGAAGTGGAGCCCAAAAGACAAAAAACAACTATTCTCGTCCCAATTTTCAGATCAATTATATTTTGACGACTATGTAAAATATCCCTCTCCGTTGGCATTTACAGAGATGGCAAAGCCTAAAGCTGTTTGCATTACTCATCAAGATTCAGATCATTTCGATCTTGGGACGTTGTTAATGGTGCCCGAATTTGTTCCGATTATTGTACCAAAATGGTCCGGTCAAATTTGGGACGTTGATTTAAAAAAGTCGATTCGAAATATTCTGGGAGCTAAAAGGAAAGTTATTGCTTTGGACCACTATGAAAGTTTTCAGATTGAGGATATTCGAGTCACTGCTTTTCCTTTTCGAGGAGAGTATCCTGCGAAACTTACCCATAATTGGAATTGTTATCTTTTTGAAACCAAAAATTCTTTTTTCGGTTGTACCGCCGACGCTCATGTCGGAAATGAGGCGGCGGAGTTTCTAATCAAGCAAACAAAAGGAAAGAAAAAGTCGCTCAGCCTTTGTGGAAGATCTCCAAACGACGGGCAAAATATTTTAGGTTATAAAGATTCTTTAGATCACCAAAATTTTTATAATGGGGCTCGTTTGTATTCATGGTATCTTGCAAACTCAAATTTTTTCGATCTCGCACC
>JAYUEB010000661.1:0-3286 GCA_043739525.1 Bdellovibrionales bacterium | reverse complement strand
CGTTATGTTACGGTTGAGACAGACTAATGAAGATATGCTCCTTCTCTACAATGCTCTCGTTGCAGAGATAAGAGGCTCATAGTTCCCGTCTCCTTAAGATCATCCACCACTCTCGAAGAGCCGATAACTTATGGTGAGCTGATTTTACTTGCCCGTTGTAAATCCCGACTTCACCAGAAAAATAGTAACTCACCAAACAGCCAATCAATGCGTAAGGCGCCAAATGCCAACCAAAAATCTCGCAGCTTAAAATGGCGCAGGTGATGGGAACATTTGCTGCTCCTCCAAAAACGGCGCTAAAACCGATCGCAGCAAGCACAGTCGAGGCCATAGGAATCCATTCAGACAGAGCGCTTCCGAGATGAGTACCGATAAACACGAGCGGCACAAATTCTCCGCCTTTCATTCCAAAGCCAACACTTAAAATCGTAAATCCGAATTTTAAAAGTGGCATCGAAAAACTGACTTTTACACCGAGTGCATTTTGAATTTCGGTGAGGCCAAGTGAAGTGTAATGATAAGTTCCTTCGAGGTAAAACAGTGCACACAATAAAATTCCGCCGTATAAATTTCGCCATGTCAAAGCTAACGGAAGTTTCTTAAGTCCTTTATGAAGTAAATGATGGGTAAACACAAAAGCACGCGCTGTCAGGCCAAAAAGAGCGCCAGCTAAAATCACCCATAAAAAATCGAGGAGATGAAAGTCAATGGCACCCAGTCTCGGATAGTGAGTATGGGGAGCGCGCAACAACAAGCCAACTCCAAATGCCACGGCCGAGGCAACCAAACATTCACCCAATGCGAAAATCCGAAGTCTTCCGAGAAAGATCATCTCCATTCCAAAAAAAACTCCAGCAATCGGAGCACCAACGGCCACGCCAAACCCGGCCCCGGCGCCCGCGACCAAAAGCATTTTTCTTTCGGATGGTTCAACTTGAAAAACTCTTGAAAGCTGATCTGTCAGCGATGCGGCCATCTGAACGGCAGTGCCTTCTCGTCCAGTTGAAGCTCCAGCAAAATGACTAAGAAGAGTCCCAATAAAAATAAACGGAGCAATCATAACCGGAAGAACTCTCTTCGGGTCATGAATTTCTTCGATAATAAGTCGGCCACTATCGGCGAAGCTAGAAGCAAATCTCTGAAAGAGATAAGTTAGAAGAAAGCCTAAAATCGGCAACAAAAAAATTGTCTCGTGATGCTGATTTTGAAAACGCCAAACCCATTCAAGTGAGTACAGAAGTATAGTGCTCGAAAGGCCTGCAATCAAGCCAACACAAAAACATAAGAAAATCCGACGGAGATAGGTTCTAGCGATCATCACATCTGAGCCTAAATCACCGGCCCAAAGGAGGCAACTTCCGAAGGCGATTTCTCAAACTTTGATCATAAATTTGCAAAAACCTGAGACTGTCTTGAGTTCCAGAACAAAAATCGCAGACTCCACAATTTCTAGAACTTTTAAAACTGGTTTTGTCGCCAAAATACTCTGATATCATCTGATGTCGACAAGCCTCTCGACGTAAATATTTCTCGAGTTCGCTGAGACACTTAAGCCGCCTCAATTTCTCTCTCGACGTTTCAAAGGACTTTTGCCCCTGCAAACTAACCTGTGACAACTTCATTTGCAAATCTCGGTCGGAATACAAGGTCAGTGCCAATGCCGGCAATTGATCTCTACCGGCTCGGCCAGTTTCTTGATAAAGCTCCTCAAGGCTTGCCGGAATTTCAAAGTGAATGACCAATCGCACATCAGGGTAGTCAATACCCATACCAAACGCGCAAGTGCAGCAGAGGACTTTGAGCTGACCGGTATTCATTTGCGCCTGGATCTCAGAACGTCGCAAAGGGCTCAGTCCTGCGTGATAAAACTCGACACCTGAAAACTTGAGTTGCAGACGACGGGCGACTGCTTCACATTGCAAACGAGTGGCGCAGTAAACCAATATACGTCCCTCAGCGTTTTTCTCGACCGCGTAAGAGGTCATGAGCATTTTTGCTTCAAAATCAGCACAACGTTGCACTTGATAAAATATATTGGGCCTAAAAAAACCAAAGCACAATTGATTTGGACGCAAGAGTTTTAAATGCTGAGCGATTTCTTTTCTCATTTTTGGCGTCGCGCTAGCAGTCAGCGCTAGCACCGGTAAGTTCAACTTCTCTTTAAAAAGATGAAGTTTTTGATACTCGGGTCGGAAGTCGACACCCCACTCAACGATACAATGAGCCTCGTCGACAACCACAAATTCAATCTGAAGTGTTTCAAGGTATTCAACAAATGCACCCTGCGCCAATCTTTCAGGTGAAACAAATAAAATAAACTGTTTAGAATTTCGTGCGGTATTCATGATCCTATAGCGCTCGAGTTGACTTAAACCCGAATGCAAACAACCTGAAGGGATCTGCCTTTTCGTGAGACTTCTGACTTGATCTTGCATCAAGGCAATAAGCGGAGAAATCACCAGACAAATCCCACCAAAATAGAGTGATGGAATTTGGTAACAAATAGATTTTCCGGACCCTGTGGGCATGACCGCAAGCGTATCTCTTTTTTCGAGGACACTATCGATAACTTCTCTTTGTCCCGTTCGAAACTCGTCGAAACCGAAACTCGTCTTTAAAATATGAGAGACTTGTTCTCTTCTTTGCATTCCTTAAGTGCTTTGCAAATCTCAAAACAAGATCACGCCTCTTCTCGGTGAAACTTAGGATTTTTTAGATTCGAAATCCGAGAGATTTCGCGTGATGTCCTTAAAAACAGTAAGTGGCTGAAGTGAATAAGATGCTTCGCATTCAAACCATTCATGAGTTTGGTTTGATTTCAAAAGATCCGAAAATAACTTTCTTCCGATCTCTTTTTGAAAGGCAATAAGCCCCCAAGGAGCTTGGTTATCACTTTTTAAAAGAATGCGGGGTTTTTCGCAAATTCGAAGTTTTTTACTTTCACTCCAGTCAAGTACGCCCCAAGTTTCAAGGCTCGCATCGGTTCTAAATATAGCAAAGCTTAAGTCTAAACCTTGCTCGCAGTCTCGTACAAGATCCCGAAGCAAGGTTCGGGGCGCAAAGCGTGTATCGGGCAAAAGTATCAAGTTGATGTCCCCCCACTTCGCTTCACTTTTCAAAATACTGTCTGGCCATTCTTTCGACTCTTCGATCAGAAAAATTTCAGCACCTTTGCTACGCCATTTACTTTCGATGTGCGAAATGAGACTCACTTTATCTTGCCTGGTGATAATCAACGGTTTTAAATCAGACATGGCTTACCATCCTTTTCGGTGGCCGCCTTATA
>JAYUEB010000660.1:0-3286 GCA_043739525.1 Bdellovibrionales bacterium | reverse complement strand
GATGACGGTGCTTGTGGGAGGCTTGCGTATGCTCGGCACAAACTCTGATGAAAGTAAGCTCGGAGTATTTACAGCTAAAGAAGACATCTTGAGCAATGATTTTTTTATTAATCTTCTTGATATGAATATTTTGTGGACGGCAAGTTCTGCGGCGAAAGATATCTATGAAGGACGTGATCGTAAAGTGGGAACACTCAAATGGACAGCCACGCGAACCGATCTTGTATTTGGTTCTAATTCAGTGCTTCGCGCATTATGTGAGGTGTACGCAAGCGCTGACTCCAATGAAAAGTTTGTGCGAGATTTCGCTGTGGCATGGACCAAAGTTATGAACTTAGATCGTTTTGATCTCGATTAAATTAATTTTTTTGAAGCCGGCGAAAGCCGGTCTTTTGCTACCGCTGAACAAAAGTCAGAGCGATAGTTGCCAAAGAAATTTCGAATTTACGTCAACAACTCTCCCTAGATCAGAGCTGCGCAAGTTCAGTGAGCAAAATTTCTGAAGCGTAAAAATTGATTTTTGAAAAAATCCGAGACCGCGAAAATTCTTAAAAACGTTTAAGAGTGTAATGGGATAAATACTTTTCTGTTGCACTCGGGCTATTAAAAACGAATCTTAATGGCAGTCCAAGCGCGACATTTGGGCGAGCTTTATAGTCGCGCTTAGGAGCATTTTAGTGGGGTGCTACCGAGGCTCAGCTTTTGAACAAAACCGCCAGCGTTCCTGACCGGCTTCTCTTTAAGCGACCAACCTAAATGTTACCTCATCATATTCGACATGAGGCTGCTTTTGAGTTCTACCAGCAGCCTTCAACGTCTTGATTGTCACAACTCCGATTTCCTCAAAAAATTGAATGACCTTATTGAGATTCGACACGTCGGTGTTTGTCAGCTTCGCGAGTTCATAAATAGATCGAGGCTTAAAGGCAATAATCGCCGACAGAACAGGTATATTTCGCACAAACTTATTGAAGTCGGCCTTGTTGTCAAAGCTAACTTCATATTCGGCTTCACCCTTAAACTTCCGACTGCGAACCGCCTTCGCAGCCCGTTTGAAATCTTCAAATACTTGATCCGAAGTTTTACAGGACACGACTAATTTTTTCATATTTGAACTCCCAAGTGCTCTGCGATTAGCTGTCTAAAATCAGAAATCAATTTATCTAAATCTCGAAACTCATAAGGCATCTCATCTGAATCAATATGGATGTGCGGGCCCTTGGGACGATGATTATCCATCAACACTCTTCGATTCGTCACTTGATCGATACAGATAAGGCCCCATTTTAAGCCATCAACATAATGGGGCGACTTTGGAACCTGATGAACAGAGATCTCAATTATAAAACGACGTCTATAGGTGAATTTCTCGTGCCTGACCAGTGTCGCCTTCATATTGGTACTATATACCTATATTGAGCAATTTATCAAGTCATTTGTCTTAAGTGCTGGAGGCAATTCTGATCATGCCCCACAAAGCGCAGAGCAGCGATACCGCCGCCACAGGTCTGGTCCCCATTTGGCTTGAACTCCCTGCGAATATAAGCTTTGCCTACTGAAAGCGGCAATACGGCGGGATGACATTTGGTTTATAGACAGTCAAAAAGTTTCATACTAGTCTCTAACTACAAATGCAATTTATAGAATATAATTTGATCTCATCCATTTTGATCCGAGCTCCTGTATCAGTTATTTGGCGGGAAATTACCATTGTGGATCTCCGGCAGGTTTCCCATCCTTTAATCTTTAAAATACTAGGAGTTCCCAAACCACTGCGAGCAGAAATCGAAGCGGAAGGGGTCGGCGGAAAACGGATCGCTTTCTTTGACAACGGCAAATCTTTTTTGCAAGAGATCGTCGATTGGGCGACAAATAAGAGCTACGGTTTTGTGTTCTCACCAGAGCCCGGATTTCGGGCCGGACATATTTTCGATCTCAGCAAAGGTCCATTTCGAATTTTAAGAGGATACTATAGCTTAGAGGCGGTTCCCAACGGAATTAATTTAATACTGCAGAGTTCATATTCGGTTGGAGGGCGCATGCGCTTTCTATTGGCCAAGCCAATCCGTTTAGTTCTTGTCGCTTTTCAGCGCTTCTTACTCAAATCGATTAAAAGAAATTGCGAGCGATGATTAAAGTTAGTCAAGAAATTAACGCTCCACCCAAAGAAATCTTTTTACTCTCTCAGGATTATTCACGCCGGCTCGAGTGGGATTCTTTTTTACGTGAAGCCCGCATTTTGGGATCACAAACAAAAGCGGGCGTCGGTGTTCGAACATTCTGTTGCGCTTGGAATGGCATCGGGATCGAAACTGAGTATGTAACTTTCAAACCTCCACATGTTGTTGCCGTTAAAATGATAAAAGGGCCTTGGTTATTTCAAGAATTTGCGGCGACTTGGAGATTCGATACAAGTGGTAATAGAACTCTAGTAACATTTATTTACCACTATAAAGTTAGACCACGTTTTATTAGCCCACTTTTGAGATTATTATTCAAGATAGAAATGAGTCGCCGTTTACGGGATTTGAAAACCTTTGTCGAACGGGGTCGCTAAAGACTTATTTTTCGCGCGGGCTGAAATCAAGAAAATTCGCTCCGTCGAGACAGCCTCAGATTTGGTGCCCAACCGCGAAAGCGAATTTCGAGATTAGTGGCGCTTTGAAATAGCCATTGCCGTGGGGACTTCGCTTTGAGAGTGGTTCAAGAATGTACGCTTTAAGGCAACCAATATACCGATTATTTGCAGTAACCAAGGCTAATAAATCTATTACTGACCCGCTTGCCATTGTAAATTGTCTCCCCCCGAAGGAGCCGCAGTAAATGTGTTCAAATGAGCTGCCCAGTCCCCCACAGGCACAGTCGAATCTCGCTGAATAGTCGAACTGGCTCCACTGGTCACACTTCCACCAGGTCCCGTGTCATAGGCGGTTTGGGGCCTTGTTCCATCAAAGCCATTTGGATTAATCACGTTGGTAAATCCTGAAAAGCCGTCGCTGCAAGCAGTTGTAGCAGCATTGCCTGTATAGGGCACAAAAGTGATTTGGCCTGAAGCGGAAGAATTATAAACAAATGAGTTCACCGAAAATTGTAGAAATCCAGAAAGACTTCCTTGACCGGTAATGTTTGCATTTGCACTTGAATTCAAAATTTTTGTACCCGAGGTCGTGCCAACAAGCCCGCCGATTTTGCAAGAAAATCCTAGAGCTGGTCCAGTGGCAGGTGCCATGAGCACGAGATCTGCGTCTGTGAAATTCCTAATGGTACCTTGAAAACTCGTATTTGA
>JAYUEB010000659.1:0-3288 GCA_043739525.1 Bdellovibrionales bacterium | reverse complement strand
AACTCAAAGCGCGAAGATTGGCCGCCAAAACTTTTGCTTGTTTTCGAATTTGACGTTTTGAGGGAACCCATTTTCGATTCGCATCTTTTGAGGTATTGCCAACGCAGAAAATGTGCGAATTCGAAGACTGCAAAAAGTGATTAATCGAAATAAACCCGTGGTGCATATCGAGATCACTTTTTGACAAAAATAAGGGAGCACGTATCGTATGTGCAAGGCTTGTGAAATCAGACTTCACATGGTCCCCGTCTTCAAGCACAACTTCGGTCGCCAAAATTTCTTTAATTTTTACACCAGGATGAAATTTAAACCCGATACTTTCACAATGTTTTTTAATTTCAGTTTCGATTTTATTTCCGACGACCCATTTGACTTCATCTTCTGCTTCGATATCTAAGATGTGAACAAAGACATCCGCTCCGTAGATTTTAAGTCTTTGCCGCAAAGCGAGTGCGCATTCGATACTTAAAAGTCCCGCTCCGATAAATACGAGATCGACTTTTCTTTTGCCTCTGAGACTTTGGCAAAATCTTAAAATTGAATTTTGAAAGTCTTCAATCGGCAGAAGCAGATGAGCGTGAACACTTGCTCCTGGAAATTGTTCTGTTGAAATAAAAGGATCGCAATCCACAGACAACAAATCAAACTCAAGATCGCCGCCGTCTTCTAGTTTAATTTTTTTATTCTTCTGATCAATGCTTTTCACTTTTGCACTGACAAGCTTTCCACCAATGCCTTCGAGAAGCTCTTCAAGAGAGACATAAAACTCTTTTTGCCGATAAAGCCCTGCAATGTATGCTGGAAACATTTCAACGATAGGAGTATGATTTTGATCGCTGACGACCAAAATCTCGACGTCAGATGGGACTTTTTTGTAGAGATTTCTGAGCGCCAAAAGATGAGTTTGGCCGGCTCCAATGAAGATCCATCTCTTGAGTACCGTCGGGGAAACTGCCACTTTTAACTCTCTTTTTGGGGTTCCTAACATCATGGCGTTAGTCCAGGCCTTCGTCAAATCGATTTTTCGCCTAGACCCTTTAAATCACACCTCATTGTGCGTCTTAGCGTCGCTCATAAATTCTTCAAATAAGCCTAAAAAGAATTAGCCGATTTGCCATCTTGACATGTCATGAGTCAGATTCACCTTGAAGTTAAGGTTTGAATCACCAAGTTTCTTCTCATTTTTTACAGGAGGTACTTTAAGATGAAAAATCAGTTCTATCCTAAATAGTGCAAATTCTCCGCATGTGACGAGTTCATTTCAGATCAATCAGCTTTCAGATGCTTCACCTAAATTTTAAGGAGAAAGTCATGCTCACAAATAATATCAGTATCAACTACCGGGGTTTTCACCCATCCCAAAATACTCAAGAAATCGTAGGAGAGCTTTTACAAGAGCTTCTCGTAGAAGGACCTAGCTTTTCAAAACTCAAAGCACACTTTGTAAAAGAAGGCGAATTTGCCCACGCGGTCTATAAGGGCATCATCGAAATTCACTCCAATGCCGGAAGCTTTTTTGCAAAAGCAGAGAGCTCTCAAATTGCGGATCTCTCCCACAAATTACTCAAGCGCTCGCGTAAGCACTTCGCAAAATGGAAAGAAAAACGCCTAGGAAATAGAGCCAAAATTCAAGATTCCGGCCCACTAACCCAAGAATAAACTAATAGCAGAAATAATATTTATTGAAGCTGTCTCATACTCGGTCCCAACCGAGTATGATTCGATAAAAATACGAGCTGGCCCTTGCGCTTTTTTTGGAGAAGCGGGACAATAAAGTAAGTAGTGATTTGAGTGGTTTGGCAAACTCCTCAAATGAATGATGTCTCGAAATCATACACTTTAGGAGGTGTGCCTTCAATCAACTCTCCAACTCCAGGTCTCTTGTTCTCAATTCAAGCTATCAGCCTGTCAAACTTGTTTCTTGGCAAAAAGCGATGATGCTCTGGTTTCAAGATAAAGTAGAAATCTTAGAGTTCCACAATTCTACGATCATCCGCTCTGCCCGCCAAAATTTTCAGTTACCTAGTGTCTTACGTCTCAAAAAATATGTTTCTCCTAGAAAATCGACCCGTATTAAATTTTCAAGAGAAAATGTTTATATGAGAGACAACTACACTTGCCAATATTGCGCGAGCAAATTCCCGCTACGCGAACTCACACTTGATCATGTGGTTCCCGCAAGCAAAATGGGAAGAAAAGATTGGACGAATGTTGTGACCGCGTGTCGCGAATGTAATCATCGCAAAGCAAATCGCACACCACTTGCAGCTGGGATGCCATTACTGAATGAACCTCGTATGCCGAATTGGTTACCCCCAATCCGACAAGAGTTTTCACTGAGTAATATTCCGATGAGCTGGGAACCCTATTTGGCTTCCTTTCGAACAACAGCCTAGCTTACGGCTTGCAGGTTGCCAGTTGCTGTATCAGGTATCCGTTTGCCTGATCCGGAATGCCCGTCTCTTATGATTAAAACTCTTTGTAAATTTGGATCCTACAGTTTTCGGTCTACTGGCAGCTGTCCTCAGTCTGCGGTGTTGCAGTTTCGGTTTCAGTGGGCAGGGTCAGGAAACTGATACCTGATAACTGCGGCGGTGACTGGCAAACGGATGACGGCGGACTTGCTGCCCGCAAACCGCCGACTGAATGAACTCTAGCCGCCAACTAGCCCAGGAAAAGCGGCCTTAACTCCATCAATAATGAACTGCATGGCAATGCTCGCAAGTACGAGGCCCATAAGCCTTGAAGTGACATTGAAGCCAATTTGACCCAATATACGGACAATCAGATGTGCTTCTCTCAAAACAAAATAGACGATCACGGATGACACCAGAATCGCGGCATACAAGCCAACATGGCGCTCAAGTGTTGAAGCCTTATCTGTAAGGATGAACACACTCGCAATTGCACCCGGGCCTGACAAGAGCGGGATGGCCAATGGGAAAACCGCGATATCCTCTTTGAGAGTTCCCTCTTCTTCTTCTTCGACTGTTTGTTTCGATCTTGAGGGTCTTGCATTTAACATATCAAAGGCTACGAAGAAAAGAAGAACACCACCTGCAATTTTAAGGGCTGGAATCGTAATCCCATAAAACTTAAAAACGAAAGCGCCAACTGCCGCAGAGAAAGCTAAAACTCCGCCACTCACAATAGAAGCTCTTAGAGCCATCTCACGTCGCTTGGCTTCGGTCTCGGATAATGTCATCGCTAAAAACGGACCGACAGCGCCCATAGGATTTACAATTGAAAATAAGGTCGTAAAACTTGCCAGGAAAAATGCGAGCATGC
>JAYUEB010000658.1:0-9899 GCA_043739525.1 Bdellovibrionales bacterium | reverse complement strand
TTTCTCAGCTGGCGAAATGGAAGGTCCTAGGTCAGGAGCCGTATTACGAATTAAGCCACGCTCAGCGAAATCGAAAATGGGCCCAACACTTGATCGTGTTCAAGAAGAAAAGTTTCAGAAATTAAAAAACTGGCGCAAACAAAAGGCTCAGACACTCGACACACCTGCGTTTGTTATTTTGAGTGATCGTGCGCTGAAAGATATCGTTGTGAGGGCTCCTGAAAATATCGATCAGCTTCGAACCATTTACGGGATCGACGAGGAAAAAGCTCAGAAATTTGGTCCTGAGCTCCTTAATTTACTGAAGTAATTTACGCAGCCTTGCGAGCCTTTGCTACTCGTTGGGCCGGAACGCCACCCCAGGTTTCGCCTGCGGGAATCACGGTTTTCGGTAAGACGACAGAGTGGGGCATGATTTTAGCTCCTGCGCCGATATCGGCTCCGCCCATAATCGTAGCCTTGATTCCGATTGTACAACCATCGCCAATTTTAACAGGAGCAATCACCAGTAAGCCTCCTTGGCCATAGTGTGCGACAATCGTGACACTTCCGCCAATAGTGACTTTTTCGCCGAGTCGGATGAGTGAGGGGTCGGATATCCAAGTTGAATTTATGATGGTACCTCGGCCAATTTTCATTCCCATTAATCGATAAAACATGAGGCTAAGAGGTGAAGGTGTCACGAATTCTAAAAAAGTAAATCGAGCGAGATAGGTAAGGCCGTTATGCAAAAACCATCTGAAAGATTCGGCTGAATAGTAGGGGCCGCGCCATGCCTTTATTCTTCCGCCAATCATTAGGTTAATGAGGGGTGCGACGAGAATGAGAGTGAAGCCGTATGAGAAATATCCAACAGCAACTCCCAGCGCGTAACAAAAATTTTGAATCCACCATGGAGAGTCACTGACTTGATGAATGATAAAACGAAAAAGTGAAACTCCAGGCCAAAGACAAGTGCCAAGTAAAAGGCATGCGGCAAAATAAACGGGGATCATTGAGGCAAGATGCGTGGCAGCCTTAAATCTTCGAAGCAGACCTTCGAATACTCCGACAAGACCTTTGCGCCGACTTTTGATGGTGTCGAGATTAATTTTTTTAGCCACACCACTTTATCGGCTTAATTTGATTTGGATTTGAGAACATTGCAAAGTTCACATAAAGGTCGACTGGAGCAGTCTAGAGTGTCTCAATATGAATCTATTTGATTGTCGTTGGATCAAAGTTCACGGCGATGTCAGCCCCAGATGGCGGAATCGCGCCTCCATGAAAAATGATTCCGTTGTTAACGGAGTCGTAAGTCCATCCATTGACTGGGTCTTGAGAAATTGAAACGGCATTTACAGAGACCGTGATAGAATTTACGTTTGGTGCTCTTTGCAGGTAGAACTCAGTTGATAACTCCAAGATTTTCTCTTGAATGGTATTGAGTGTCCCGGAAAAATTCGTGTCACAAAGGCTGCCGACAACACCATTAGTTTGAGTTGCAAGGTCGATGTATCGTTGGCCAATGATAGTTGTTGAAGAGCCGGCACCGAGTAAAGAAGTTACACAACTGCTATCTTCGGCTGTGATTGCAGAAACATTGTAGTGACGAAAAGATGGTGTGCTGCCGGTAATTGAATCGAGATTACTGATGTAGCTGGCAACTGTATCAAGGCCTGTGTAGGTGTAGTTGTGATCCGAAACATATCGTGCGTTGTACTGGGCTTGAGTTTCGCTTTGCCCTCTTGCTGCCCAGCTATTTTCGACCCGTATTGGACTACTAAAATCATCTTCGTCAGATAAAATAATAACCGCGAGATAAGAGTTTTGTCTCAAGAGTAGTGGATTTGTTGTGTCTGCTAAGGCAGTCATTAAGCTTGAGAACGCGCGTTCGTCGCCACTGCCTTGATCTCCTTGATAACCATTGATTTCAAATGTAGCGGTGAGATCGGCCGAAGCGCCTGGGTAAATCAAATTCACGCCAGTATGTTTGTTATATGTGATTCCGTTTTTAGTAAACGTCGCGCCATCTTTGAATTTTGAATAAGTAGCATTGTTCGCAAAAAATGCCCCGGCTTTATAAGCTTCAGTCGTTGTCACTGCCATTTGAAAATCGAGATTTTTCGAAATGAATGCATTCATGAAGGCAGAAAAATTGTTGAGAATATTTGTTTGGGATGGCGACATCGACCCCGAATTATCAATCACCCAAAGAATATCAATCTTGCTATTGACGGAATTGGTAGATTGTTTGAAAGTTTGCCCGGTTGGAAGCAAACTAAAGCTTGCTTGGTTGTTCGCACAACTGACCAACAAAACAGATATTAGCAGAAACTGTATCATTCTGATCTTCGACAGAGTCCAATTCATAAGGTCTCCCAAAGAGAAGGAGCTGAAACGAACAGCTGGCTCTTTCTCTTACCCATATCTTAACGGACAAAAGTCTGGGGGACAGAAGAGTCGCTCTTTATGTCGAATTCATAGTCATGAGCTGTCGTGCACTCTGAGTGGCTTTCAATTTTTAGAAGTGTTGCATAACAATAATTCGAAAAGATGTTAGGCAGATTGAGCTAACAAAAATTATTTTAGAAGCGAAAAATCTCTTTTCGCAATGACATTTTCGGTCACCAACATTGGCACGCTCTGACCGCCGCAGACTGAGACAGCAACAGAAAGACCGCAAACGGCTGAGCGCTGCCGGCAAACCGCAAACAGAACTTAGAAAAACGCGATCAACAAAAACACAACGCTGGTCTTAAGAAGCGTAATTATAAAAATATATTTATAAGACTCACGATGCGTAAGTCCCGTAATCGCAAGCAAGGTAATAACAGCACCATTATGAGGAAGTGTATCCATTCCACCAGAAGCCATCGAAGCAACTCGATGGAGAAGCTCGTGGCTGGTCCCGCTCTCATCAGCCCATTTAAGATAATCCTTTGAAAATGAATCCAGCGCGATGCTCATTCCGCCAGAAGCAGAGCCAGTGACCCCAGAGAGTACGTTGACGGTAACTGCCTCAGAAAAGAGAGGGCCTTTTCCTACACGAATTGCCATCAAGCTTTGAGTAATACTCTTAAAGCCATCTAAAGATTTAACGACGTTTCCGAAGCCAACTTCCGAAGCCGTATTCATAACCGCAAGTAGTGAGCCAGTTGCTCCTGCGCTGATCGCTGCGGCGAAATTGCGGCTCATGCGTTGGTAGTTAAGAAGTGCCGTCAGAATAATTCCGCTTGCAAGGCCGATCATCAGCGCCCAATTGTTCATCGTGCCCTGTAAAGTTTCAGGAGACATTTTGTACGGGGGCTGAGTTGCCCAGTCGGCAATTTTCCAATTGATGAAAATGACTTTTTGTAAAAGCAATGTGACCAACAAAACAGTTAGGAGTGGTAAGGCTGCGATGAATGCGTTTGGCAGTTCTTTGTCGTTTGAACTAGAGTCAATCACTTGCGCTTTGCCGTAACCTTCACCCTGCGCTTTTAATTTTCGCCTCTGAGATTCGAGGTAAAGCATGCCAGAAATAAAGATCGTAACGGCACCTATACTTCCAAAAAGTGGTGCTGCATACAAATCAGTGTTAAAAAATTTCATCGGAATCGAGTTCTGAATCTGAGGCGTGCCCGGTAGCGCATCCATCGTGAAAGTGAATGCACCTAATGCGATTGTCGGTGGGAGCAATCTTTTTGGAATATCAGCATCTTTGAAAAGAGAGTTCGCAAAAGGATAGACCGCAAAAGCGACGACGAATAAACTGACTCCACCATAAGTAAGAATGGCACATGATAAAACCACAGCAAGCATCGCGTGCTTAGTACCAAGCTTAGACGTGATGCCATGAGCGATCGCTTCAGCTGAGCCTGATTGCTCCATGAGTTTCCCAAAAACAGCACCAAGTAAGAAAAATGGAAAATAAACTTTTACGTAACCTGCAAGTTGTGGCAAGAAAATTTCTGTATAGGTCGGCATGATCGAAAGGCCGGCAATCGAAGCAGCCAAAAGCGCAAAGACTGGTGCAAAGAAAATAACAGAAAATCCGCGATATGCCATGAACATCAAGAGACATAAACTTAAAAGAATTCCTAAACTACCTAGCATGTATGCCCTCGAGGTTTGAATTGAAAAAGATCAGGTTTTGTAGATAGTTTCATACTGAACTCTTGTCAATTTGTTTGGGGCAAAATGTAAGTAATTTCACGACCTCGGTCACTTGCTCGTTATGCGAACTCAAGGTAATCTAATTCTATGAAAAATAGAATTTTCGCACACCTTGTCCTTTCGTTATTATTTGTTGCCTGTAGTAGCTCTCCCGATAAGCCGGATGTACCATTATGGATACACGGACCGGCTCGTGCGGTTGATAATGGCTATATCGTTTATGTTGCTAAGGCCGACGCGCGGACCTCAGATCGCGCACAATTTAAGGCCGAGGGACTTGCGCTTGAGGATTTGGCGAATGAATGTTCTCTGATTCCTAAGGGTGCTCGAATCGAAGATCGTTACGTCGACAATGTTGATAAAAACAACGTTAATGCATATGTAAAAATTGGTCTTGAATTTCAGGTTTGTGAAACGGCGAAAAAGACTGTTCAGCCTGAAGAAATTAAAAATTTGGCAAGCCTACCTTTTTCGGAACAACTTAGAAAATATCAAGAACTCACCGAAACCGGAGAGATGCCAAGCGGATCTGATTTGGTAGAAGTGACTCCGCCAGAGCAATATGCTTCAGCACCAGTGCATGGCCCGGGTTACGATGACAATATTCATTTCTTTGTGACGAGACAATATGTTGCTTATCAAAAACAAATTGTGATTTTTGCTCCGCCGACAGCCTATGCGCCGGGTTCTTCTGAAAACCAAAAGTTTGTGACGGCGGTTTCGCCAAGTGTTCAGGAGATTCATACAACAGAGCAGGCAAATCCCGCCTTGCTCAATCACCCGACTACCTGGTCAACATTAACTGGGCGCCCACAGGTTTCTCGCCCTCAGAGTTTAGCGAGTGCCAAACGCCATCAAATAGCTAAACCGATGCGTGTGATACCAAATCCAAGTCATGGCTACCATTCTGAGGGCGTTAGCAAGCCTCATCAGGGCGGAGGCCATGGCAAAAAGCGCAAGAGACGTCGCGAAGAACAAGAGAATTAACCTAAAATCATTTTGACTGATGTCATCTGTTCATGTTCAGCTTTTCTAGCTGTTAAGCAGGGAGTTTGAATATGAAGGTTTTTCATTTTTTTGGTTTCGTTATTTTAGTGAGCGTTTTTATTTCGAAAACATCTTTCGCCGATGCGCCGATTTGTGACCAGCTAAATAAAGTAATCGCAAAGGGAAAGCCCGCAGAAAAACTCAATCATTTTCTCGCCTTACAATGGACTTATTTGATGCATGAAGCTCCCGAGTGGGCGACTTATGTTGGCGAGCCCGGTCAAAATGATCGGCTGTCAGATATGTCTCTCGAAGCAATTGCTCGACGTAAAAAGGAAACTGTTTGTCAGCTAGAAGTCTTAAAAAAGATTTCTTCATTGGGCCTTAAAGGCGAAGATAAAATCAACTATGAACTCGCACAGAGAAATCTTGAAGTCGCTGTTGAAGGACAAAAATTTGATTCAGAATATTTGGTTTTGGATCAGCTCGGAGGTCCTCATCAAGCTTTGGCAGACTTATTAAATGCGATGCCAACTGCAAATCTGAAAGATTATCTCAATATGATTGCGCGTCTTGACCTCTTCCCAGCTTTTGTTGATCAGGATGAAATTTTACTAAGAGAAGGCCTAAAAAGAAAAGTAACAGCGGTTCGGCAGTTTTTGGCTGCGGTTCCTCCTCAGATCGATCACCTCGTGACAGAAAATGTTGACGATTCTCCACTTTATCAAGTTTTTAAAAATATGGGACCTAACTTTTCTGAATCCGAAAAACAGAATGTTCAACGGCTCGCGAAAGAATCTTTGAAAACAAGAGTCTACCCGAGGCTACAGAAGTTTAAAAAATTTGTAGTAGAAGAATATATTCCAGGTGCTCGTGAATCGATTGCTCAAACAGATTTGCCAAATGGAAAAGCTTGGTATGCTTACAATGTTAAAACGCAAACGACGACAGATCTGACTCCAGATCAACTTCATGAATTGGGTCTCAAAGAAGTTGAGCGCATTTCAGAAGAGATGAAAAAACTTCGCGATCAAATGCATTATAAGGGGAGTGCCGAGGACTTTAATAAGTTTTTACTTACGGACTCACAATTTTATTACACTAACAAAGAAGATTTACTTTCTGGTTATCGCAGTATTGCAAAAAAAATTGATCCTGAACTTCCGAAGCTTTTCAAAGAGCTTCCACGTCTGACTTACGGAGTTCGGGAAATGCCAGAGTATAAAGCGAAAGAAAGTCCTGGAGCTTATTACGAAGAGGGCAGCATCAGTGCGGGGCGCGCAGGCTTTTTTACTGCAAATACCTATGATTTGAAGGCGCGTCCAAAATGGTCGATGGAAGCTCTCACCATGCATGAATCTGTACCCGGGCATCACTTGCAAATTGCAATTGGACAAGAAGTTAAAGGGCTTCCGAAGTTTCGTACAGAGGCCGGTTACACCGCGTTTGTTGAGGGTTGGGGACTCTATGCCGAACGCCTCGGCGAAGAAATGGGATTTTACAAAGATCCTTATTCTAAATACGGTGAGCTCACTTATGAAATGTGGAGAGCTGTTCGTTTAGTCGTCGATACAGGAATGCACGCAAAGTCTTGGTCGCGACAAAAGGCGATTGATTTTATGAAGTCTCGTCTTCCTAAATCGCAACTTGAGGTTGAAGTTGAGATCGACCTCTATGTCACCTGGCCTGGACAGGCCTTGGCTTACAAGGTTGGCCAACTTAAGTTTTTAGAATTGAGGGCGCGGGCTCAAGCGGCACTCGGCGATAAATTTAATGTTCGTGATTTTCATGATGAAGTTCTCCGCCATGGAGCACTTCCAATGGACGTTCTTGAAAAAGTTATGACTGAGTGGATGGATAGCCAAAAAAAGAGAATACTTTAAAAGTAAAAGGTGCCTGATTGGCACTTTTTTTCATGAACTAATTTCAGAACTGAGTCCAAATCGGGATCACCTGATTTTTGATTCATGATGCCTTAAATTCGACTTCATACATAATCTGTTGAATATATTCGCAAAAAATCTCTGGCACGCTTCATGCTCTAGAAGCTCGACATCAATGACTTGATCCTGCAAGTGAAGCAATTTGCTTTTCCCAAGTATTCGGATTGAGACAAAAACATATAGGGGTTTTTATGAACAAATTTTCAATCGCACTTGCTGCACTTTCACTCGTAACTGTTAGCCAAGCTTTTGCAAACTATCTTCCAGGCCGTGTTGACGCCGTTGTTGTCTGTAACACAAACACAGTAAATGGAATTACACTTGAAGTAACACGACAAGAAGGCAGCACAAGTTACCAAGCAGCTGTTTTTCACGGTGGGGTCGTTGGAAACACAAAAGTTGCTGGTCCACTTGAAGTTAAATTCACTACAAAAAATTACATCACAACAGTTATCGATACAGAAACTGCAGGACAAAAATTGAATTTAGTTATCGACTCTACACTTAGACCATATCATGTTGAATTCAACGCACGCACAGGTTTGAACTTTGATCTCGCAAAAGCATCTAACTTGCAAATGGAATGTCTATTTCCAGTTCACACAATGTAATTAGTTTTTATCGGTAGCTGCGTCTGACTCAGGCGCGGCTTCTTTGTGATGCTTCGCCATCGCCTGTTTGCAATCGGTAATCTGTGCCGTAAGATCTTGAGAAACTCCCTCTGTTTTTTCACCTTTCATAATTGAATGAGCGCATTTCCAACCAGCTTTTCCGGTTTGTTTTGCTCCCGTGCATGCATCATGAATCGCTTTGCAACCAGGATTTTCAGGATGAGCTTGAGCAGTGCTTGCTAAAAGCATAAAACTTAAAAAAATAATCTTCATTTTTGTCTCCTCATAATAAATTTTGGACGAAAAAAAACACGGAGCCTTTCGGACTCCGTGTTTGAATACCTATGATATTAGAATTCGCAGCGATAGTACAAGATACTTGCTGCGTTTTCGATTGCATCGAGCTCACTATCAGTCACTGGCGTCATTGAGAGTGATAGAATTTGCTGAGCTTTAACTTCATCCAAGCTCTCATTTACTTCCGTACAGAGGTAAGACTCGACTTCACCACGATCTGGATTTGTCATATCGCAATTTGCAGCATCAGTTGCAAGTGTTGCTGAATCCGTAGGAGTCAAAGTATCCAAGCAAGTATAGTTTGGATAAACAACTACGATCTGACTTGGATCAGGTAATGGTGGTGGAATTGGATACGGATAAGGTCTAGGCCAATGTGGCGGAACAGGATGCGGATACGGATAAGGTCTAGGTGGACGCGGATGAGGCTGCGGCATCGGATGTGGATGTGGATGTGGATGCGGATGCGGCCCCGGTGGCATTGGTCGCGGGTGAGGATGTGGTGGCTCAGGTCTAGGTTCTGGTTGTGGATGCGGACGAGGTGGCTCAGGTCTAGGTTGTGGTTGTGGGTGCGGACGAGGTGGTTCAGGTCTAGGTTGTGGAGCTGGTCTAGGCGCTGGAGCTGGTCGAGGACTTGGAGTCGGATGTCCTCCGCCGCCGGAGCCGCCAGTATGTCCTCCGCCGCCGGAGCCACCAGTGTGTCCTCCGCCGCCAGGGCCATGATCAATCATGTCCTGCGAACCGCTTTCGCTATTTGACAAATTATTTTGCTCTTCCGAATTTGCGTTTTGTGTATCTAAAGGAGTCTGTGCAAATGCGACCGAAGTCATCATTAACAAACTCAAAATCAGCTTATACATTCATTTCCCCTTAGTAAATTTCGTGAACGTGACCCGTTCATTGAATGCTTCGCTGATTTTTTTGTCAATAATATGGGGTCTAGGTTTTAATGAAGAAGTGTTCCAACTTGAGAGAGTTCGGAACATTTTGGGACAAGTTATGTGTAACCGAAAGTCACTCGTTCCGCTTCTTCGATTGTCGTGAGTCCGCACAGAACCATTTTTAAGCTGAAGTCTTCGATACCAATAAATCCAGATTTTTTCGCGACGGCGATGAGTTCTTCAGTTTTGCCGTCACTAGATAAGAGCTCTTCAATTTCACGATTCTTTTTCCAGATTTCTAATATCGGAATACGTCCATGATAACCTGTCTCGTTACATGCAGGGCAACCGACGGCATCTTTCAATTCGTTCGGAAGATGAATGTTGCCTAATCTTTTTGTTAAAAACTCTTTTTCTGTCGCAGTGATCGGACGTAAGCGACTACATCTCTTACAAAGACCTCGCACGAGTCTTTGCGCCATTGCTCCTATTAAGCCTGTTGCCAAAATTCCGGAAGGTACACCAAGTTCATGTAAACGATTTCGAACCCCAAATGCGCTGTTAGTATGTAAAGTTGAAATCACTAAGTGGCCGCTCATCGCAGCTTCGAAAACAATTTTTGCTGATTCTTCATCGCGGATTTCTCCGACCATGACAACATCAGGATCTTGTCGCAAAGTACTTCTCAGCGCCTTTGCAAAACTAAGCCCGGCTTTATCGCTGATTTCAATTTGAGTTGTCCCTGGGATTTCGAGTTCGACAGGATCTTCAAGGGAGATAATTTTAACGTCGACTCGATTGAGCTCAGCGATGAGAGAGTAGAGCGTGGTTGTTTTTCCTGAGCCCGTTGGTCCTGTGATGAGAAACAGACCTTGCTTTGCACGGGCAATACCCTTTAAAACTTTAATTGAGTAGATGTCCGGAACCAGCATACTAAGTGGTTGTGTCGAACTCCGACTTCGTATGAGTCTGAGTACTGCATTCTCTCCATGTTTTGTCGGGACAGTTGATACGCGAGCCGTAATATGTGTTTCGCCAGAAAC
>JAYUEB010000657.1:0-9904 GCA_043739525.1 Bdellovibrionales bacterium | reverse complement strand
TCTTCATGTGATTTCATGAAATGGTCATTGTATTGAATCTTAGGCTCAAGCTCAGCTCGTAGGTTTTGAACCTGGCGCTTTTCCGCAGTTGATTTCGCTTCAGCACAGCGAGGAACAAATTCTTCTTGTCGGGTTACAATGGGTGCATGCTCCGAAGTATTGCGATAAACAAATACAAAATCCTGTTTTTCAAGATTTGAAAACTTCATATTTTCAATCGCGCAAACCTCTTCGTTTGTATAACTAATTTGTGTTGCACAAGATGAAAAAAGAACAAAGCTTGCTATCAATTGAAATTTCATTTTAAGCCCTTTTTCTGAAAGAGGATTCTAGAGAGCTTATCGACTTTTTAAATTAAAGCCTAAATCAAAATGAGTTTCTCAATGTGAAACAGCTTGGAACAGAGGAGGCAAAATTGTAACAGGCCAGTACTCATTCATGAAGATATTTGTGAGATAATGAGCGATACCTTGATCTTTGAATATGATTCCGAGTTCGCGTGAAGATATAAGCGAATTGACGCTAAAATTCTCCGATCCCAAAAAAATACTTAAATCATCCACGAGTATCATTTTCATATGCATATAGGGAGTTTGCGCTGAAGAAGGCCCAGGCATAAGTCGAGTTTGAACGCTTAATAGTTTTCCATTAGCGTTCACATTTTGCATTTGGTAGATAGCTTTTAAATTATAATTCGGATCTTTGTTTAAATCATCTTGAGGCACGATGACTTTCACCTCTACTCCTCTTGCAACTGCATTTATCAAAGCTTTTTGAATAGGCTGATACCTTAGGTTTTCAACCGTTAAGAGAATGCTCTTCTGGGCTGTTTTTAAAAGCTGGACAATTTTAAGAGATGAGTTCGTTGGGCTCCATACTAAATTGGGTTGAGATAAAGCTGGAGTAAAAGACGACAATTCAGAAGGATGAATTGGATTTTCCTGTGCGGCCTGGCTTAAATTACTAATTCCATTTTTAAAATCCATCCGAAATACGCTAAGAATTTCTTTAAAAATATCAGGATTGTCGCCGCGGATCCCAACATCAACTGTTGTTGCGGCTTTAGTGGTGAGATTAATTGTTGTCACAAACCAGTCGGTATTATTAATCAGCATATATTTTGTATGAGTAATATTAAAGACGGGATTGCTTGCTCGTATATGAATACCCGATTTTTTTAGTTTAATGGCAATAGCGAGGGTTTTTGCGTCTTTTAAGCCTGATCTATCTAAGATGATTTGGATGTTGATTGCGGGATCCTTAGCTTTTGTTTCAAGAGCTTGAATGACCTCTGTATCGGTTAAATGAAACATGCTCATTTTTATTGATCGAGTCGACGGAGATGAAATTGCTCGAATAAAACTTTGGTGATCGCCTGGAGTCGTGATGAGCTCAGTCACATGGAGATTTTCAAGATTACGATACCAGCTTTGAGCAAATGTTAAGCCTGGCAAAGTGATCAACAAAGAGCTCAAAATGAGGAGTTCAACTAGACTTAATTTGAGATCACGATTCAAACTTGCTCCTTTGTATATAATAAGTATTTCAACAGCAATAATCCTGCCGAAAGCACTTTGCAAGACCTCAAAGCTGCTATAGGCTTTTATGTATGAAAGATGAAGTTGTTATTGTAAAAAAACATGCGCTTTGGATACGTTGGGCACATTGGATTAACTTCCCAATTCTGACTCTGATGATCTTCAGCGGAATCCAAATTTATTGGGCCAATGATATCTATACACCCTTCATATCTCGTAAGATATATCCCCTATTAGGCCTCTCTCATAAACTTTCAGACGGAATGTTTCTGCACTTTGCACTCGCTTGGATATTTGTTGTAAACGGAATTTTATATACCTGTTATCTCCTCTTTTCAGGCGAATGGCGTGAACTCGTTCCTAAAATCGCTTCATTTAAAGAGGCTTTTTTAGTGATGCTTCACGATTTGGGTCTTCGTAAAGAAGCGCCTGTTCAAGGCAAATTTAACGCTGCTCAAAGGATCGCCTATACTTCAATCATCTTAGTCGGAATGATCGCAACGGCTTCGGGTTTTGCGGTTTATAAACCCGTGCAACTTCATTGGCTGACCAGCTTATTCTTAGGCTATGAAGGTGCAAGACTCGTCCATTTTCTAGCGATGATTGCCTTTATAGGTTTTTTTGGGATCCATATCGCCCAAGTGATTCGATCGGGCTGGAATAACTTTCAGTCAATGATCACAGGTTATGAGGTTGAGAATGAATCAGAAAATAAAAAAGTCTGATTGGCAGAGAAAATCAAGACGTAGCTTTCTTATTGCTGGATTTTCGGCATTAGCCGGAGGTTTAGGCCTATGGTGGGCCAAGAATCTAGAAGAAGAAGATGAAGTTCCTTGGATATTCAGACGCATTCTCGCATTCAACGAGAAAATTTGGAGAGGCCTATTCAACCAAAATTCAGTTAATGAAAACCCGGAAGCCCCCGCCAAAGGTTCTTTGGCCAGAGTGAATAGCGATATAGGAATCGAAGAGCAGATTGATCTCGCTGGCTGGCGACTGGCAGTGAGTCCGACTCCTGAAATCGAAGATTTGAGCGATGTACGCAATCTCAATTTTACAATGGCACAGATAAAAGCCTTACCAGCTGTTGAACAAACTGAAGTTTTTAAATGTGTTGAGGGTTGGAGCGAAACGATCTCATATAAGGGCGTTTGTTTTAGTGATTTTTTGACTTCACTTAAGTTGGGGCGCGAATACAAATACGTCGGTCTCGAAACTCCTGATTCAAATTATTACGTTTCGATTGATACTGAGAGCATGATGCATCCGAAAACGGTCCTGGCTTATGAAATGAATGGCGTGCCTCTTACGCTTGCTCATGGAGCACCACTACGGCTGATTATTCCGGTGAAATACGGGATTAAAAATCTCAAACGAATCGGACGTATTTACTTTTCAGATGAAAGGCCCCCTGATTATTGGACTGAACAAGGCTACGATTGGTATGCTGCCCTCTAAATAACGCAGTGTGACCCGCGCCGGCGCGGAAGAAACTCAGAGCCGTGCAGACTCATCTACATTCGCTTTTAACATTTCAAATTCTTGTGAACGTCTTGGAAGTTGATTCAAGACTTCTAAGAACCTAGGTGTATTTTCACTAGATATGAACGGAAGACTTTCACGGGCAACCAATTTACTTACATAACTTGATCCTGATACTAAACTTTGAAGCAAAAACGCATCAACATGAGCTTTTTCAGAAGTCCCGATGTAGCGTTTTAATTCTTCAATACCCTTGTCATAGAGAGGTGCGCTGACGCTATCACCTAAACCAGCAATGATGGTTTCACATGTCGCATTTGAAATTGGCAGTGAGCTTGCGAGCGATAAGGCTTGGTCTTTTATGTCGTCATCCGGAAATCCCAAAAAAAAACGAGTTACTTCACCGGCCTGAGAGATCAATTTGGGATTTTGGTAGTTCTCTTGCTCAACCAATTTTTGAAATTCAGCTATTTCATTCATCAAATTTTCTCTTAAAGCCGTACGATAAGATTGAGCTGAAGATTGATCAAAATTGCAATTTTCAGATTCAAAACATTTAAGCAGTCGTTGCATTTCGCGAAGACTTCTATGAACGCTTTTTGTTTCTTTCGTTGAGCCAGGACTTGTTGTTCTTTCAAGATCTTCAAAAGTTTTAATATCAAAGGCTTTCGACCCAATGGGCCCCCTCGCCGCTACATCAATAGTTGATGTAGACGGCGAGAAGATTTCTTCACCTATAACTGAGCGATCCCTTTGCGTTCCCCGAAACTGACCCTTTAATGCGTAACTACCCCATAAAATTGTTGCAGCTAGTATAATCCCCAAACTAGTATAACTTGAATTCTTCATTTACTCGATCCTCACATATTGGCTGAGCGTGTTTGTTAAGTAAGTTCTTCCTACATAGACGAATCCAGGTCCCTGATCTGAATTCACTTTTAGAAATATCTCGTTATCATTTCCCTTAATTTTTAAATCTTGAACAACTGAATGCGTATTTTGTTTTAAAGCACTCACCACTGAACTTTTTGTGTCAGGTTCAGAGTATATTTTTAAACCGGCTTGGTTGGTCACAACAAATTTCGTACCTTTTATTGGAATATTTAAAACAGTTGCTTCTGCTGGAGAATCTTGAATATCAATAACATCATTAAAGTCTTTGATCGTTCCGCCATTAATCCAGCCGTAGTGACCACGTGAACTCGCGATTCGGTAATATCTCTCAAAGGTCTCTTGTCCGCGAACCGTATAATCGATGACCTGATAAACCTGACTCGAAGGCTTAAGAGTTGCGATCACTTTTCCATCGATTTCGTCATACAAATTCACTGATTTTTTAAGCTTTAAGAAATCTCCTACTAAAACTAATCCTGGCACTCGCATTCCACAAAGTTCTTCACGGTCTGAAAATACTTTATAAATATTTTGGTTTGGATTTGAAAAGCTCACGGGAAGAGTTGTGTCGTTTGAGATCTTCACAGCCGTCGATCTAACACCAAAACACTGAGAAAGCCTGAGGGAAGTCGCGCAAATCACCTTTTGATTCTCTCCGAACTGAGGATCGATCACACATGATGAGCCGTCATTATAGATAATCACTTTTTCAGTTTTAGCAGAGATATGACCTTTGGCTGGAGTTGGGAGTTGGCAAAACTCGTCACCATTATCTAAACACGCAACGTCGACTTTAGATTTTACTGTGTCGCTTAATACATATTTTTTCCAGTCGGACTTAGTCAGATCTTGCAAAAACATTTTATCGTTGATGCTCCACTGATCGACCCGTCTAAAACGACAAAAGTATGATCCACTATTGTACGCAGCCCAAGCCGCCCTCAATCTTAAGTCAAGATAACCGGGGCCCTGTTTTTCTTTTTTAGTGATACAAGTGAGGGTGCCGTTATCGATACTTTCATCGATATATTTCTCAAAATTATAAATCATTTCCATGCCGAGAGAAAGGTTACCGAAAATATCGAGTGAGTTATCTCTTGATCGAGATGCATGAAAAGTTTGATTGATTTGCATAAGACCACGACTGACGAGCCGATTGTCAGCGGCCATTAATTTAAATTTCTTGTCTTTTCCGAAGGCGTAATGTGTGAGTCGTGATTCATGATATGCAATCGACATAATATCGTCTGAAAACCTTTGAATACGCTCGGTGCTCGCATCCTTTTCATTTTTCAAAATGAATTGGCTGGCACTGGCTTTAATGAACGCATACAACTGGGTAACGTACTTTGCTTTCTCACCTTCAACTTCGTCTGCGCGGTTAAAAATCAAATCGCCGTACAAACTTTGAGAGAGGACTGAATTTCCGAAGACATCCGCGTCACAAAGACTTGAGTGTTGCCCGACGTCAGCGCCATCTGCCTCTTTATGATTGCAGGCAGGGTAAACGACTACAGGAGAGGCTTGGACATGACTTTTAAAGACACTCAATAATATAAATGTCCCTAACAAGATTTTATTTAATGATACGAATTTTTGCGAATTTTTTAAAGTGTTCATGGAACCAAAACAAGAGCAAGACATAGACCAGCTAGGTCTCGACTCAAAGCGCTCGAAAAAATTACAAAGTGGATTTTTGTGGAAAAGCTAATTGCTTGATTTTGGTAACGACTGAAATTTAGTAGGTATGAAAAAAATATACGAAATGCATTATTTTAAACATTAAAAAAAGTTCGAAAAAATTAGGTCTGAAATAAATTCTAGAAAGCATGCCGAGAAAGGGCCAAAAGATAGCTTTTAGTAAAGTTCAACCAGATCGTTTTCCTTAAAACCGCTGCCCGAATGCAGCACGCTGATCGCGCCGTCTTTTCCAAAATAACTAACAACTTCAACCGTGCCTTTTACTCTGCCTGGAACCTTACCTATCAAAGCTCCTGTTTCGGGGTCAAATACGTCTTCGCCATCTTCTTCGACTTTTAAAATGTCCCCAACTTGAAGGCCCGAAAGGCGCCCGGCATTTAAAAAGATCCTCTCGCCTTTCACAAGGGCTACGCGGCCTTCCCATGAAAGTTTTTCAAGAGCCGAGACAATTTTGGGAACAGTCCCGCTGAAGGCCTGAATGACAGCTGCTTGCACTAAATTAGGGTCTTCCGACAGATCTTTATCGGTATATGCTCTCTCGGCATAATGGGTACTGGAGTCTTCGACATCTGCTTTGCGCATTTCATTGACGATCATATGAGAAGTCTTAGTCGCGATCACCTTGAGTTGAACCGATACGGTCATTTGAGCCCGTACCTCTCGCACAATACCGACTTCATCACCGATTTTTTTTGCTTTCACATCAAGAATTTTACCTTCGATGATGCCGGCAACACCAACATTTAAACCGAGCTTTGACATCTCTTCGAGATCGTATTCGCCATTTTTAAAATAAGTCGCAATGTCTTTTGGAAAATCAGCGTTCGATACAATAACAAAACCCTCAGCCCGATTTAAACCTCGAATAAGAGCCTCACGAGCATTTTTTGAAAGTTTGTCGGAGTGAGCTCCGCCAGTTGCATCGATAAACGGTAAAACCAAAATGCGTTTACGGGGATTTGTATCATTTCCTCTTGCTTGAAAAGAAGCGTCTCTCACTTCGGGGCCCTGATTTCCATTCACGCCCGTCACGACGGCCTCGTGTTGTGATTTCAAAGTGATGCAAGAGATTTGCAAAGCAGATAGAACACCAATGAAAGCTAAGCTTTTTAAGTATTTCATGACTCTTAGTTTAGCACTGCTCTTGATTGGGTCGCAACGAGACGTAAGTCTTATCTGGTCTTAGCGTGGACTTCAGTTTTAATAAGCTTGTCGTTTGAGTCGAGAAATTTATAGTCAAAGCTATCAAGTCTAGCCGTCTTAAGATGTTCAACGATGGAACCATCGCTCGTGACGTATTCCATTTCGAAAGTCACTTGTCCACTCTCGAAAACTCTCTCTTTTAGAGCTTTAATATCATGAATATTTTTACGGATTTCATTCTTAAAATCCTGAACCTGTTTAGGTGTCGCAAGACCCTTTACAGAAACCAAAATTGAATTTGACCCAAGAGTACCTTTTTGCCAGGTATCAAGTACCTGAGCCGAAACATCTTTCGAGACTTCAGCGAAAATAGTCTGAAGTTTGCCCTTTAAGACAATTGGTAGATTAGCACGTTCAATCGTAATCGTGCGTGCAACCTCAGCAATCTCTCGATCGTTTGAACTCTGGGATAAATTGATCTTAAGGCTGAGCTCCATATTATTTTGTGTCAACGATTTGAAAATAATCTCGCCTCTTGCAATCAAATTCGCATGAAAAAAACCTGTGAGAAATTTAAAGTCCTCTTTTTTTAAATTGGGAGTTCTAAATACATCCGGAATAAGTTGGGAGATAACAGGATTTGGCTTCACAACATAAAATGAACTTCGAAACATTTCGTCACTAAAAGAAGACTCAAAAAGTTGAGAGATCTCGTTGAGATTTCGTTTTGATTCGTCTCGGCTATTTTCCCACCAGGCAAAACTGTTTTTATCATCTCGAAATACAACAAGAGGCAAAACCACTGCAAGTTCATCTGAATCGACAAGCAATCCGGTTGATTGAATCATTTTCTTAAGAGAGCTAATTGAAATTTTTAATTCAACTTGTGCTTTGTAGGTTTTATCTGGATCTTGAACGAGATTCTTAGAATTGCTAATTGGAATAAATTTAGTCGCTTCACCGATAATTTTACGCTCGATGATCCCTTTATTTTTTTGATATTTCTTTTCGCCTAATATCTCAATAACTTGATCGCGTGCCACATTTGCCATTGCTGTGAGCATGATTTCACGAGTGGCTTCTGGCGCATTATCCGCTTTTGACGTGGCCTCGACATTCATGGTGACGAGATCATCTGAAATCTCTTGAGCCAGGCTCGCAAACGCCACAAATAAAATTAAAAAACTTAATATACTTTTCATAGTTTGAGACCTCATCGCTGTTCTATATTCTAAGTTCGATAAAATCTGTTCGTCCAAACAAATTTTGCATATGATCAAAAAATTCAGTACTTGGGTCTATACCTTTGTGGCCGTCAAGCTCAAGACTCACTACCTTCTCAAGTTCAGGAATTTCAATGAGAATTTCAATGGCTGTATTACCTGGGTATTGAAATAGCAAATGATGAAGTTCTGGCATTTTCGATTGCATGCTGCCGTCAATTCGAAACACAGCCTGTTTCGATTTCTTTAAGATATCTTCCAGCTTCGCAACTTTATCGACCAAGATTTTTTTGCTATCACCCTCTTTTTCAAGAGTTCCACCTAAGAGTATCGCGTAATCCTCTTTTAAGTACTTTTCGGCATCTTTATAAATATCCGGAAAAATCACAAGCTCGATATGATCAGTCAAATCTTCAAGCTGAGCAAAGGCCATTCGAGTCCCTTTGCGTGTGATAATTTCCCGTAAAGAGGTGACCAGCCCCGCTAGTACGACTCGCTTTTTATTATCGACATTCTTTAGTCCTTCGATCTCACAAGTTGCCCAAGTCCGATAAAGCTTACCAAGACCAGAAAGAGGATGTTCACTCAAATAGAAGCCTAATATTTCTTTTTCGTAGGCCAAGCGAGCACTGCGATTCCAGGGTGTGACTTCATCAAGAACAATGCGAGTTTCGCTGTTATCGGTACTTTCGCCTTCGAGCATATCAAAAAGTGAAACCTGCCCGACTTCTCGGTCTTGTTTCGCGATACTTGCGCGATTGAGATATTTTTCGTAACCAGTAAAAAGTTGGGCGCGATGTGGACCAAATCCATCTAAGCCACCAGCCTTAATGAGACTTTCAATCGTCTTTTTATTTACTTTGCGATCAATCACTTCGAAAAACTGTTCAAGGCTTTCAAATTTCTTATCTGGAAGCAGACTTCTGGCATTTACGATACTTTCAACGGCTGTTTCTCCAACGCCTTTGATGGCTCCAAGCGAAAAGAAAATCGTATCGTCTTTTATCGAAAATTTAAAATCAGAGTAGTTGATGTTTGGAGGGCGAACTTCAATTCCGTGATTTCTAGCGTCTTTGACGTATCGAACGATGTCTTCTGTGCTGCTCATTTCTGTCGACAAAAGGGCTGCGTAGAATTCAACGGGATAATAACGTTTAAGCCAAGCAGTTTGAGCCGCAACGACAATAAGCGGCAGCATGAGATTTGTTAAATCCATAACTTGCAAACTTTTCCATTAAATCGAAAAGCTCGCCTGCCTTTTTTTCATCAAAACCTTTGTCTTTAGCTCCCTTTAGAAATCGCACTTTTTGAGCCGTCATCTCTTCGGCGAGTTTTTTACCCATCGCTCTTCTAAGCATATCGGCTTCACCAAGGCTGTAGCCACCGATCAAACTTGCGATCGACATGACCTGCTCTTGGTAAATAATAATTCCGTAAGTTTCGCTTAAGACACCTTCGATTTCAGGAAATAAATATTCCGCTTTTTTATCACCATGTTTACGAGCGGTGTATTCCGGAATCATATCCATAGGACCAGGACGGTAAAGCGCATTGATCGCCGTAATATCTTCAAACGATGAAGGCTTGATCTTCTTAACCGTATCGGTAATACCATCACCCTCGAACTGAAAAATCCCCAAAGTATCGCCCTTTGACATGATCTCGTAGATCCCTGGATCACTTACCGGAATATCTTGCGGCAAAATTTTCTTACCGCGATTCTGTTCGATCAAATCAAGTGCATTTTGAATATGAGTGAGAGTTTTAAGCCCTAAAAAGTCGAATTTAATGAGGCCGATTTTTTCGGCGTATTTCATATCGTACTGAACGACGTTTTCGCCGTCGGCGCCTTTGTAGAGAGGCGCATATTCAACAAGAGGTTTATTGGAAATGATAATTCCGGCAGCGTGAATACCTGCATGG